>JBBSHP010000826.1:0-3074 GCA_038232555.1 Bryobacterales bacterium | reverse complement strand
GCCGGTCGGCTCGTCGGCCATTAGGATAGCCGGATGATTGACGATGGCTCGCGCGATCGCGACCCTCTGCTGCTCTCCACCCGACAGCGCTCTCGGTTTGTGATCCAGCCGCTTCGAGAGTCCAAGCAGATTCAGCACGTCCGCAAACCCCGGGTCTTGCGTACCTTGCCTGCCCGAGATGTGCCGCGCGATCTCAATGTTGTCGCGAGCGGTCAGAGTGGGCAGCAAATTGTATTTCTGGAACACAAATCCAACCGTGCTTTTTCGGAGATTCGTGCGCTCTGCATCCGTCATGCCTAAGAGGTCCTTACCGGCCAGATCCACGCTGCCCGAGGTTGGCGGAGTCAGGCCGCCCAGGATGTGGAACAGAGTAGATTTCCCCGAACCACTGGGCCCCACCACCGACAGGAATTCGCCCTTGGCCACATCCAGGTCCACGCCGCGTAGGGCGTGTACATCCACTTCGCCCTGCCGGTAGACCTTGCGCAGATCGCGAGTCGAGATGATGGGAGCCTCAGTCATAGGCGAGCGCCTCGATAGCATCCTGCCGAGCCGCTTTCCAACCCGGGTAGAATGCGCCGAGCAGCGCCCCGACCATAGCGAGGGCGCCGGCAATCGGCCACCAGTCGGGTACGATTGCCTGAATCAGCGATCCGGGGATCAGGCCCATGATCAGAGCCCGCGTTCCGTAGGTGAAGACGATGCCGAGCAGCGCGCCGCACACCGCTAGCAGCGCCGTTTCCCGCAGCAGGATGTTCAAGATGTACGATGGCGACGCACCCAGCGCCTTCAGCACTCCGATCTCGCGGGTCCGTTCCAGCACGGCCGTGTACATGGACAGAAAGACCACCAGGAAGCCGACCAGGATTCCCAGGCCGATGATGATGGCGATGAACTCCTTAATCATCGGCACGTTGCTTACAGAGAACAGCGACACGTACTCTTCCATCGAGTAGATCGGCGAATCCGTCAGCTTCTTCCTGAGATCCGAGACCACTTCATTGGTGCGCCTTGAGTCGTCCAGCTTGATGTAGATCACGGTAACTTTTCCGGTGTTCGCTGTCAGGTCCTGCAACACGGCGAGCGGCACTACCATCCGTGCGAGCATGCCTGGTTCTACAACTCCAGCGACCTTCCAGGACCGGTTCAACATCTGGATCGTATCGCCCACCTTCTGCTTGTACTGGGTAGCCTGATACTGGTCGATGATCACCTGATCCGGACCGGTGAACGGACCTCCCGCGAGATAGTGGAAGCCGCCGTTGAACGCGTTGAACGCATCCAGATCCAGTCCGGTAACCGAGTTCAGTCCTCCGGTGCCTTGAATCAATACGCCGGTAGCCATCTTGACGTGCGGCTGCTTCTGCACAAAGGGCAGGTACTTCGCGGTCATGTTGGTGCTCAAACCAAGCAGGGAACTGCCTGGAGCACGCACCAGGATGTCGGCGCCCACGCCTCGCGCGCGACGTTTCTGGTCATCCAGCATCCCGCGGCTCAGGCCCACCAGCGTCAGGATCATGGTCACCTGTACGCCGATGGCAACAATGCTGAGCAGCGTCCGGACCGGCCGGTGCCTCACGTTCTCAATCACCAGTTTATTGATCAATCTCTATTAAGGATACGCTTGGCCTTCGTTTTCCGAAACCGGTGCTTGCTCAAAGGCGTGCGCCAGTTGCAGGACCGGCCACTCGCCGCGATGTCTTCCGGCGATCTGGATGGCATCAGCGACCATGGCCCGCAATTTCCTGGCTTGCTGCACAAGCACGTTTTGAAATTACGGGATTTCGTCCGGGGCCGCTGGCCGTTGGTGGTTGACTATGAAGCGGAACCCGGCACCTACTCGGTTTCGAGTTTATGCAGGTGCAACTGGTGGACAATTGATGCGCGTCCGTTCACAGGCCGGGTTCGCCTGGGCAGAAATGCGATTGGCGGCGCCGATCGCTGAAGAGCAACCCGAGGGCACCGCTTTATCATCCCGTTCAGGCTGGATGAGTGCCACTTGCCCGATCTGTTTAGCCGATGGCTCGACGCGCTTGGACTGGGCCAGCCTGAGCCGGCCGGTCAGAGAACGGAATCGGCGTCCATCAGTAAACAGACAAGCGCGGGGTGAATACAGAGCGTTGATTTTCCTTGATTTTGATCAGGGTTGGAAGTAAAGTGAGAAGCTGAGTACTAGCCCGCACGTTCGGAGGAACAATGCGCCTAAAAGGTTTGTTCTTGGTAGGCCTACCAGTAATCTTCAGCTTCCAGGCTCTTGCGACACCGCTTGTGCCCGCGCCGCCCTGTCCGGTGGCTTCACTGGCAAATTACATAGCTATGCAGGGCGGCACGTGCAATGTTGGCGAGCTTGGTTTTACGAATTTCAATTTCAGTGTAGTTCCGGGCGCAATGGGAGTTACCCCGATTTCGTCCTCGGCTGTTACCGTTACACCTGTGTTCTCTGCCGGGGGCAATTTAAGCGTTCCTAGAGCCGGCCTTTCCTTCTCATCGCCCGGCTTCAGCGTTACCGGCAATCAGTCTGTAAGTTACTTGCTTGGCTACAGCATTGACCCGCATCCGATCATCGTCAATTTTGACGACGTGCTGGACACTTTCTCGCCCGTTTTTCCCGGTATAGCTTCGATCACAACTAAGTTATGCATCGGGGGCTCCTTTGGCTCGGGGACCGGTTCTCTACCTGGTTGTGTTCAGGTAGCCGGTTCTCCGCCAGCCTTTGCGGCGACGCTAAATGTTTTCGATAACGGCCCCGATAGTAAGAAGCTCTTCGATACGACAGGTACTTTCAATCCGGTCACCTTCATCAATGTCCAGAACACGATTCAATTATCGGCGAATGGAGCGAAAGCCGATTTCAATAAATTCAGCAACTCCGCGGGATACATACCCAACACGTTAGTCCCTGAGCCGGCGAGTTTCATCTTGATAGGCGGCGGGCTGGTTATCTTATGGCGTATGAGCAGGTGCCGGGCTTCCATTTAGTTTGCCTTTGAACCTGGCGAGATTGGCCTCGAGTTCTTCTCGATCGTGAGTTGGCTGGTCCCCAGAAACTGGAGGAAGAAGCGCAAGGCCTTTCT
>JBBSHP010000825.1:0-3080 GCA_038232555.1 Bryobacterales bacterium | reverse complement strand
TGGCGAACCGGGGCGTCGGGACGTCGAACAGCTTCAGTCTCACGCCGTCGAGGCGCAGATCCATCTTCGCGGTCAGGGTACGGCCAAGACGTCCTCCCGCAGCTTGGGCATCTGCGTTCTGAGGGCCAAAAGTTGGTATCACTTCCGGCACTGCATTATCGGCCAGGAATGTGACTGCGACCCTGCGATTGCCGGCCTGCACCGGAACACGCTCCTCAAAAACCTTTGGCTCCGCTGTTCCGACGACTGGCAATTTGATCTTAAAAACGTATTCAGCATCGACCGGAAACTGGTACTGAATGGAAATGCCACCCGCTGAATCGAAAGGAACATCGTCGCTAACCCGCTGAGTTCTGGCGCCACGTCCCAGGCGCGGCGACTCGAACTCGTTCACCTCCGGCTTGCGGTTGACGTCGCCCACCGCGAGACGGCTCACCATCCGGCCGACAGCCATGTACCGTTCAATCAAAACTGGCGAGAGAGACAGCACATCACCGATGTTGTCGAACCCGTAACCGGTATCATCGGCCGGGAGTTTGGATCCAGGCTTGATGTCCAGCGCCAGCACATCCCGGATGGCGTTGCTGTACTCCGCCCGGTTCAGGCGGTGAATGGTGGGGCGTCCGGGGTTAGCGTGTAAGGCGGCTGAGTTATCGAGCTCCGTTTCGAGCCATTTCGTGAAGGCTAGGGAAGCGGAGGCTTGAGGACGCGGCATGCCTGCAGGTGGCATCTGACCGGCGTTCACCTTCCGCAGGATCTTTTCCCAGGCTTCCGCGCCCCGATCTACGTGGGTAGGATCGAGCGCCTGGACTGAAATGCCAGCCGTTTTTACTTTCTGGTTGTGACAACCGACACAGTACTGATCGAGCAGGGTGCCCGGAGAAGAAGCCAATTTCTGCGCGAACACGGGCAAACTTAGCAGGACGAGGCCGCTGAGCAAAGTTAGTAAGGTATCTTGCCTCAAAGTAGTCTCACAAAAGACGCTTTGGAGGCAGAGTACGTTACTAAAATGCCCGCCAAACCGTGACTTAAGTTTAAGTATAGCTGGGTCTTTCAGCTACTAAGGATTACGTATCCGGAACCGACCATCGCGCATCTAAGCGCTTGTGGACTGTTGTACACTGTTCAAAATAGCGCGTCGCAGTCTCGCGCGATAATGGGGATCTGTTCGTGATCGGGAAGTTCAGTCTATTCTTGATAGGTGTGGTCTGCACGCTCGGCTACGGCCAGGATTTAAAGCGGGCCGAAAATCTGTATCAGCGAACTGAGTACCAGGCATCCCTGAAAATCGCGGGGGCTGACCAGGCTCCCACGGCGCGGGTACATGCGCTTATAGGTCGCAACTGGTTCATGCTGGGCGATTTCAAGAAAGCGGCGGATGCTTTTCATCGTGCCGTGGAACTCGAACCGAATAGTTCCGAGTACAATCATTGGCTCGGCAGGGCATACGGGCGACGGGCTGAAACCGCGAGCCCGCTCTTCGCGGCTCCCCACGCTTCAAAGGCCCGGCAGTTCTTCGAACGCGCTGTGGAACTTGACCCTAAGAATGAAGAAGCGTTGAACGATCTGTTCGATTATTATCTGCAAGCGCCCGGCATCCTGGGCGGAGGATACGAAAAGGCCGCTGAGGTCGCCAGGCGAATCAGCCGCTTGAATCCCGCAGAAGGGCATTTCGCTCAAGCTCAGCTGGCGGAAAAACGCAAGCAGTACGATACCGCCGAGGACCAACTCCGCCACGCTTTGCAACTCGCGCCGAGGCAGGTAGGCCGCGTGCTGGATCTGGCGAAGTATTTGGCCAAACAAGGCCGCTACAAAGAGAGTGAGGACGCTTTCCAGGAAGCTGATAGGTTGGCCCCTAATAGTCCGAAGGTGATGTTCGCCCGCGCAGACACCTACATCAGAGATAAGAGAAACCTGGAACAGGCCAAACTGCTGCTTCAGAAATATCTGCGGAGCACTCTTACACCTGACGATCCATCTCGCGAAGAGGCCAGCAAGCTCTTGAAACAGGTTGCGGGGGCCTAGGCCTAAGTAGCCATGTTTGTTGGTGAAGCGCTCCGGTTCAGCGTTCAATCCCTCTCGGCCAATAAAATTAGAACATTCCTTACAGCGTTGGGTCTGGTCATCGGGAATGCTTCCGTGATCCTGGTCGTGACCATCTCCATCACGAGCCGCGATTACATTCTGGACCAGATCCGCGGCATTGGATCGAATCTAATTTACGCTCAGTATGAGGCGGGGACGAACACGTCCACAAAAGTTGACGCTGACCTGATCAAGCTCTCCGACGTCGAAGCCGTTCGGCAGCAGTTTGGGTCGCGTCTGGTAGCGGCAACGGGGATCATGACCAACTATGATCGCTTGCTGATTGCCGGCAAGGAACAGGACATCTCGGTAATCGGCTCGGACGAGCAATACCAACCGGTGCGTAATTTGATATTAATGGCTGGCCGGTTCATGGACGCGTCGGACGTCGCTCTGCGCCATAAAGTCGCGATGCTAACTCCCAAGCTGGCGAATCGGTTGTATGGCGGTCAACAGCCGGCGGTCGGCCAGATCATCAAGTTGCATGGGCTGCAGTTCACGGTTATCGGGACCTTTAAAGAGCGCACTGAAACCTTCGGGCAATCCGAGGTAACCGATGAGACGGTGCTGATCCCAATTACTGTAATCAGGTACTTTACTCCAGTGGACCGGATCGATCCGATGTACGTACAGGCCCGGCTGCCGGACGACGTACCGGCACTGACCGGACTGATCAAGAGCCTGCTCGAGAGCCGTCACCGTCCCGGGGCGCGTTACCGCGTGGAGAACCTGGCGGGTATTCTGGACGCCGCCCAGAAGATTGCGATGGTGTTGACTATTGTGCTGATCCTCGTGTCGGCCATCGCGCTGATCATTTCTGGCATAGGCATCATGAACATTATGTTGGTGACGGTAACTGAGCGCACCCGCGAGATCGGGCTGCGCATGGCGGTGGGTGCGTCCCGGCGCGAAGTTCTGGAACAGTTCCTGACTGAGGCCGTGTTAATCAGCCTGGGCGGCGGGGTGATCGGAATTCTAATAGGGACAGCAGTCCC
>JBBSHP010000824.1:0-3086 GCA_038232555.1 Bryobacterales bacterium | reverse complement strand
TTCCAGGAAGGGCCGGAGCCAGTCGTCCAGCTCCGCCCACCAGCCACCGCCCGCCACCATGACCAACTCCGACCGAAACATCCGTCAGAGCGCCCCATGCCACCACGGGTTCCTGTAACCTGCCAAAGTAGTGCTAGGCTTGGTAGTGTCTCAGTTTGAAATTGGACGCCGCTGATCGGCGGCTCGCCACCGCCTCGCGCCTCCTATATGCTTAGCGGAAAGCATGAGGGCTGTATGGCACACGAAGTGGATGGGTACGATCTGACCTATGTGAGCCGCACGAGCTGGAAGGCCGAACGTCGGAATGCAGGTATGCTGCTTGACCAGGTTCCGGTGACATGGACGGATGGATGGCGGCACGACGCCAAGACCAATGCTCCCTTTCTAGCCGTTTACTACAAGGACGCAGCGGAGATGGAGGCTCGTCGAACGAGCACCACGCCGTTTGTGGTCGCCATTGCGGAGGCTCATGACAAGGAGGCCATACCACGAGTATTCCAGCGCTTCATCGGGGTGTTCGAGGTGCTTGCCACCGGGGTGCAATTTGATGACTTGAGCATTGAGGTGAAGCTGCTGCGTCGCCTCAATGCTCGGCGGGATGCCTGACATGCCTAAGGGACCGAAAGGCGAGCACCGCCCCGCCGACGTGATCGGCACGGCCGTGAAGGTGATGCGGATCGCGACCGGCGAGGAAGAGGACACGCCCCCACCGGACAGCGGCAAGGACGCTGCGGCCGTCTCTATGGGCCGCAAGGGTGGCGCGGCGCGAGCTGCGGCTATGACACCGGAGCGGCGGGCGGAGATCGCACGGAAGGCGGCGGCTAAACGGTGGGATAAGGCTTGACGTGTCCCGAAATCCCGCCTCAGATGAGGGGGAATTTTGGGACATTGCGGATGAACGACAAGATGATCCTCTCTGATAGGGGGGAGACTGAACCGTTCCTAGCGGGACTGGGGCTGGACCGTGACGCTCTCATCGAGGTTGTCCGATATGCAGAGGCGCAACGCGCGCTGTGTACGGGCAACGATGTGCGGGGGTTCAACCTCATTATGGTTCACGACAAGGCGGCCCGTGGCTTGCGGGAAACCTTCTGTGGCGAGCACTGGGAAAAGGATGAGACTGACAATCAGGCGGGTATCCGGAATCCCAAGCTCAAGATTCGGGTGATCCCCTGCAACTTTGATGAGAACGCCGGAAATTTGGAGAAACGCCCGACCAATCGTGTCCTTAAAGGTCAGGCTTCACGGCGCAAGGCTCGCTGCAATCGCACGGGCTGGCTCCCCAACCTGCCTATGCCGACGCCCACAAAAAGTGAATATACGACTTGGGTTCTTGGGATTTATGCCGAAGATCAGAAGCCACTTGCGGCAGAGCTATCTCTCCCGCTGGGGTTCAGCGGTGGCCATTATTACGATTTCGTCAGGCGAGTTGTTCTCGACCTGCGGGGCGAGCCCATGACTGGAGACCGGCGGCAGCAGCCGGTTAGGGGCGGTCCCGTCGAAGAAGTCGATATTGTAATCAATCGGAAGGCATAATGCTCAATCCAGAGCGGATTGATTTGGTTCGCAGGCGTCTTGGTTTCACCAAGATCGGTCTTGCTGGCAGACTAGGCGTTGACCGTAAAGTCCTTCAACGGTTTGAGGTTGGTAAGGCTGACTTGCCGGCAGGTTGCCTTGAGAACTTGTGCGAAATCTCGGGTTATCCGGAAGCGTTCTTTAAGAAGGACACGCCTGTCTATCCGAACCCGGCCGGCGTTAGCTTCCGTTCGCTTAAGTCACTGACGGCCGCGTCGCGGGACGCTGCTATGGCCGCTGGTGCCCTGGCCTTTGAATTTGATGACTGGATTACTGCAAGATACGACCTTCCCGAACATTCTTTGATACAGATGGAAAACAGCACCGCAATAGGCGCAGCCCTGTATCTTAGAGCCAAGTGGGGTATCGGTGAGCGGCCAGTTGGCAATATGGTAAATCTACTAGAATCCCATGGAGTGCGGGTATTTTCCCTGGCAGAAGAGACGCGCCATTTAGATGCGTATTCATTATGGCGCAATGACAAACCATATATATTTCTTAATACACTAAAGACTACTGAACGAAGCCGGATGGATGCGGCCCACGAATTGGGACATCTAGTTATCCACCGGCATTCTGGTTCTGCTCACCTTGACGCTGAGGATGAAGCGAAGGCGTTCGCGTCAGCATTCCTTATGCCTCCTAATGATTTGAAGGCGGAGTTCCAATGGGTCCGTTCTCTGGATGAGTTGATTATGAAAAAGAAAAGGTGGGGAGTGTCAGTATCTGCTCTAAATTATGCCCTTAATAGGCTTGGTAGGATTTCTGATTGGAATTATCGTGGGAACTATATGGCACTAGGTAAGATGGGTCGAGAGAACGAGCCCAACCCTATGCCTCCAGAAACATCTCAAGTTTGGACAAAGATTTTAACTGATCTCTGGCGTCAGGAGATTAGTCTTTCTCGCGTTGCTGAATTACTTTGTGTTCCTGAGAAGGAACTGAATGACCTGCTCTTCGGAATTGCCAGTGTCGCCGGAAGCAAGCCCGCGGGAGGCACCTTGCGCGTCGTATAGTGAACTTTGTGCCTGACGCTAAGCAAGATGGGCGGCATTATTATCTGCATGAACAAGCTGCCCCTCGCCAAGCGTGCCCAAGTCCTCTCCATGCTGTGCGAGGGATCGTCCATGCGGTCGATCTCCCGCGTGGTGGACGTGTCGATCAATACGGTATCGGCACTGCTGGTGGATGCGGGGAAGGCTTGCGCCGAGCACCACGACGAAACGGTGCGGAACGTCCGTAGCAAGCGCATCCAGGCCGATGAAATCTGGTCGTTCTGCTATGCCAAGCAGAAGAACGTCGCCACTGCGAAGGCCGCGCCGGAAGAGGCAGGTGACGTGTGGACGTGGACGGCCCTGGACGCGGATAGCAAGCTGATCATCTCCTACCTGATCGGCGGACGCGATGCCGGATACGCGCACGAGTTCATGCAGGACGTAGCGGGCCGGCTGGCGAACCGGGTGCAGCTCACCACGGATGGGCTCAAAGCTTACCTAAACCGCGTCCAGTTT
>JBBSHP010000823.1:0-3087 GCA_038232555.1 Bryobacterales bacterium | reverse complement strand
CGAATACTCCTGCATAATGCCGGCGAGTTGTTCCAGTTCTCCGGCGGACTGCGCAAAGAAGACGACGCGATTGCCGTGCTCCACCAAAGTTCGAGCCTCGGCCACGGCTACCTGCATGTTGCCGTGAAACGTCATAGCCGGACGCGTGTTAATCGCTGCTGAACCGGTGTCTTCAGGCGTGCTGCCCGCTGCGATATCCAACTCGCGGATCTGTAGCTCTGCCTTATCTTGAAACTGCCCGACGAGCTCGCCCCAATGGAAAAAGCTTTTCTCCGGCTCAATGGGATTGGGGCGGTCCGGGTTATCGAGACGCTTCCACAAGCGCTCAGCCGCCGAGGCGATCTGCTCCGGCTCATCGAGTACCACCACTGGATCGTTCATCAGCGAGATGATGGAGTGCGCCCGTGGCCGGACCAGTGGCACCAGAAACTCCCAACCTGGGAAAGCATCTCCGGGGCTGGGCACTTCAATCTGATCCGCAATGGCTTGCAGCACCTCGCGCGATTTGGGCGATTCGGTTAAGGGCAGCAGCGTGACTTCCGAAATCTTCAGAATGGAACGCTGAGTCTCCACATCGAACCGCCGGATCGATTCAATCAGATCCCCAAAAAGTTCGACGCGCACAGGCTTGGCGGCTTCCGCAGGGAACACATCGAGAATGCCGCCGCGCAGCGAATATTCGCCCGTCATCTCGACCGGCTCGCGCTTCTCATACCCGATACTCTCCAGATGCGCAATCAGGTCTTCGAGTGGGATCTCGTCGCCCACGCGAAGGCTAAGAGCCAGGTGTTCGTAGAACGATGCCGGTTCGGTGCGCAGCAGAGCCGAGGCGACCGGCGTGATCGTGACGGGGACACGTCCGTTGGAGAGCCGCCAGAGACCGATGGCGCGCTGCTCGCTGATTTCGGTGTGAGGAGAGAGTCTCTGGAACGGTAACACATCGAGAGAGGGTATGGTTTGCGGCTTGGGAAGATCGGAGGTGACGAGGAGTTCGAAAAACGTGTCCACTAACTCGCCCAATGTTTCGGCCTGCTTGTTGCCGTCCACGATCACGAGGAACTGTCGCTCCGTAGCCTGCCACAGTAGGGCGAGATAGAGGGCTTTTGCAGTGTTCGTGAGCCCTGAGAGGTTGAGGCGCGCGGTTCGGTTGCGGGTGAGTTCCCGGGCGACGCTCTGAAAGGAAGCGCTTCGGCTGAGGGATTGGAACAGGTCGCGTATTGCGGGGTGAATCACGAAGCTTGCTTGAGAATTTCTTCTACGATCCCAGAGGTAGAATAGCCGGGTTCCAGGGGCAGCGCGAGGACCCGGCCACCGGCTGCCTCAACTTCCTCCCGACCGGCGATAAAATGCGACCAGTCGGCCCCCTTGACCAGAATATCCGGTAGGACGGAGGCAATCAGCTCACGCGGCGTGTCCTCATCGAACAAGGTCACAGCGTCTACAGCCGTCAGCATCGACGCCAATTCTGCGCGCTCCCGCTCCGCTATGAATGGACGTGCAGGCCCTTTCAGCCGTTGCACACTGGCATCGGTGTTGAGGGCCAGAATGAGAATGTCCCCCAACGTTCGAGCGCTTTCCAATAGCCGGATGTGGCCAGGGTGCAAAATGTCGTAGCAGCCGTTAGTGAAGACCACGGTCTTTCCCTCGCGCTTCCACTGAGCGCGCACCGCAAGCAGTTGGTCAAGCTGATAAATCGTTCCCACTTAGCGGAAGATCTCGCGGATTTTTCCGAATAGCCCCTTCTTCTGTTTGTTCTCAGAATTTGGGTTGCCGTTATTCGGCGCGCCCGGCGTAGCATCCCAGCCGGCTACGCGGGTCCCTCCCCCGTCGTGCAAGGCGCAGGCCTCCACCGGTTCCGTTCCGGCGATGAAAAATTCCGTGCGAACCGCCGGGCAATTCGCGGTAGCAAGTTGGCCCGATTCCGGGTCGATTTGGGCGCTGACGATGCCCGCTGGCGGGCTAAAGGAGCTTACATTGCGATATTGACGATGTTCGTGAGCACGTTTCATGAACTCAGCCCACACATACAATGCCGATTTTGCCCCTTCCAGATTCAGCTCGCGATTATCGTCGAAACCAACCCACACCACGCAGATCAGCTTGTTCGTAAAGCCCGCGAACCAGCCATCGTGCGATGTTCCCGTCTTGCCGGCGGCGGGGAAGTTGATACCGCGTTTATGCACGCCCGCTCCCGTGCCGCTGCGAAGCACCTCTTCGAGCAGGCTATCCATAAGGAATGCCACGCGCGGGTCCAGAGCCTGTTTCTTTTGCGGCTTGTTCTCAAAAATGACGCCGCCATGTTGGTCGCCAATACTGGCAATGTAATAAGGCTTGGCGAACATGCCTCGATTGGCGAAGATGGTATACCCGCCCGCAATTTCGAGCGGAGTGACTTCGTAAGCGCCCAGTGCGATAGCTGGCGTGGCCTGAATTTCCAGATTCAGCCCGGCCCTGCGAGCAACATCCACCACCGCTGCGTAGCCGGTCTGTTGCGCTAACTGCACCGTAGGGATGTTCAGAGAATGCGCAATTGCCGTACGCATCGTAACCGGCCCGAAAAGCTCGTGATGGAAGTTGGCAGGTTGATACGGCTTGCCGTTGAACCAGAAGGTAGTCGGTTCATCTTGCAGCACAGTAGCGGGTGTGAGCACGGTATGGGAGCCATTCAGCCCCGTATTCAGCGCTGCGGCATAGACGAACGGCTTGAACGAAGATCCTGGTTGGCGCTTGGCGAGAACGCGATCCAACTGGCTGACGCTGTAATTGCGGCCACCGATGATGGCGAGAACCTCACCGCTCTGGGGATCCAGCGCGACAAGAGCGCATTGCGGGTCAGGATAATTAGGATCTTTTTTCTTGCGGGGTTTTAGCTGCTTATCCACCTCTTCCATTCCCATGCGAACCGCCTCAGCCGCATCGCGCTGCAACTGGAGATCGAGGGTCGTATAAATCCGATAAGTGGTGGTCTGGAAATCGTAATCTTGAAATTTATCGAGTAGGGTATCGTTAACCAGATCGACAAAGTACGGTGCGTCAGTCGATTCGGTGCTGTGCTTGGCCAGCGACAGCGGCGACTCACATGCCGAT
>JBBSHP010000822.1:0-3093 GCA_038232555.1 Bryobacterales bacterium | reverse complement strand
GAAACGTTGTTACCAGTCTTACCCTCTTCACCGTTCTCGCGCTACCGATCTGCGCTAAGGACTCCGGCCAAGGCTTTGCCGGTAAGTGGGTGCTAGACAAGAAAAGCGACAAAACTTCGAAGGCGCCCGAGGATCTTCGCCAGGACATTCGTCAGCAGGGCTCCGAAATCACCATTCAATCTAGATTTAAGGAACCCGCCAATGGGATCGCACCGCTACTCTTCCTAGGCATCATGACCTCCTCGCTGCACCTGACCACGGACGGCCACGACACCCAAAATCAGATCGGGCCTTTCCAGCAGGTGTCCAAAACCACCGTGGAGGGCAACAAGATGGAAACCGACTGGACCGCAACGGTGAACGGGGACGAGGTGAAGGGTCATTGGGTAAGGATCCTGTCCGACGACGGTAAACATATGACCCTCGACATCAAAGAAAGTTCTACCAAAGGACAGAGCGGAGAAGCCAGCATACAATTCGTGCGCAAGTAATCGCTCACGGAACGCGAATTGGCTGCCGATAAGAGCAGTATGTATGCGGGAAGCTGATTCGCTCCTTGAAGAGTTGAAGAACGTCAACCAACAACTGTTCGCAGTAGACGGGGCGGACCTGGATGGGATCGCCAAAACCATTGAGCGCCGCTGCCGGTTGGTGACCCGAGTGGGGCACTTGCTTCGGGATGCAGCGAGAGAACCCGGCGCTAACCGGGACGCTCTGGATCAGGCGCTGGATCAGGCTCTCGATACCGGGGAAAAGGCCGTGCTACGCATTCTGTCTCTGTCCGCGGATCATCTTTGTACCTACCGCCGGATCGATCACCACAAAAATCTGCCGCGACCGGTAACTTGCCGCGATCTTCGGACGTTATAAAATCAATCCCCGTTACGACGGCGGACGCTTCCCCTATTCACCCAAAGAGCGTCCGCCAACCTACTCATTGAACATCCCGTCAAACAGGGGGCTGCTCAGATAGCGCTCCCCGGAGTCTGGCAACACGACCACGATGGTCTTGCCCTTCATTTCCGGCTCGCGCGCAATCCTGATCGCTGCCGCGGCTGCCGCTCCACAGGAAATTCCGCTGAGAATACCCTCTTCCCGGGCCAGTCGCCTTGCCATTTCAATAGATTCTTCGTTCGTTACCTGCTCCACCCGGTCTACCATCGACAGATCCAGCGTATCGGGTATAAAGCCCGCGCCGATCCCTTGAATCTTGTGCGGCCCCGGCTTCAACGCTTGCCCCTGCCGCGCCTGTGTAATCACCGGACTACCCACCGGCTCAACCGCGATCGACAGAAGGGGCCTTTTTTTCTCGCTTTTGATGTAGCGCGAAACTCCTGTAATCGTCCCTCCCGTGCCCACCCCCGACACCAGTACGTCGATCTTACCTTCCGTGTCCTCCCAAATCTCAGGCCCTGTAGTTCGCATGTGAATGGCCGGATTAGCCGGGTTCTTGAACTGCTGCAGCAGTACGTAGCGCTTCGGATCGGAACCGACCATGTCCTCCGCCTTTTCGATCGCCGCCTTCATGCCGGAGGGCCCATCCGTGAGTATCAGGTTTGCGCCCAGCGCTTTGAGTACTTTGCGCCGCTCCAGCGACATGGTTTCTGGCATAGTGAGCGTAATCGGGTAACCTCGAGCGGCCGCGACAAAGGCCAGCGCAATCCCCGTGTTACCGCTGG
Source organism: Bryobacterales bacterium (assembly GCA_038232555.1). Classification (GTDB taxonomy): domain Bacteria; phylum Acidobacteriota; class Terriglobia; order Bryobacterales; family Bryobacteraceae; genus JBBSHP01. The sequence goes on along the minus strand of JBBSHP010000822.1, from coordinate 1,414 downwards.
TCGGTTCAATCAGCTCTTTCCCGGGTTTCAGGATCCCGCGCTCTTCGGCGTCCCAGATCATGGCGGCCCCGATCCGGCACTTTACCGAGTAGGCGGGATTGCGGCCCTCGATCTTGGCCAGTAGAGTCACCGGCGCTCCATTCGCGATCCGGTTCAGCTTCACCAGCGGCGTTCTGCCGATGCTCAATGAGTTGTCTCGAAAATACATAATTTTAGATGTCCCAATTGGGCACATACTTGGCTTGCCGTTCGTCCCAAGTCCGTGCCAGCTCTCCGAAAGACATATGGTCCAACACGCCGGAAAGCGCTGTGTCCACGCGCTCCCACAATTCGGTGAGAGGCGTTAGGGCGTTCGCTCTATCCCGTTTCTTGCGCGCTTCATCCCCCTCCAAATATCGCAAAACTTCACCCACCGTAATCGACTCGGCGGGTCGCGTCAATAGGTAGCCGCCCTCCGCTCCGCGCCGCGATTCCACAAATCCGCCCTGCTTCAACCCGGCCAGAATCAGCTCCAAAAACTTCTGCGGAATTTTCTGCCGTCGGGCCACATCCGCGATTTTGACGGGCTCACCCGGCCGCTGCCTGGCCAGGTCGAAAACCGCCAGTAGCCCATACTCAGCCTTCACCGAGATATTCATACTGATCGATGCTGAGACCCGTTTCCCGCGTCGCCAACTAGAGATTGTACAGCGAGCGGTATTCTGGAGTTTGGTGCCGCGTCTTTTGCTGTGCTCGCTGCTCCCCTTGCTCAGCCCTTTACTCCGGGCCCAGGCCGGAGGAGTCTCCACCGAATGGGATGCCCGCAAAATGCTGGATGCGCTCACGCTACAAACTCAGCACTTCAAGTCCGTCGTGGCCCGTGTCAAGCCGGACGGTTGGGTGGCCAACGGCGCGCCTCAGACTTACGTTACACAGTGGACCACCACTCAAAATGAAATCAACTACATGTTGGCGTCCATCGATGCGCTCGGGAAGCAGCCTGAACGATTGCCGCTCGCGCTGGATGCGTACTTCCGCATGCTGGCCATGGAATCCACTTTCACTTCCGTGATTGAAGGCATTCGCAAATACCAGAATCCCGCCATTGCGGATCTCCTGCAAGGCGTTGTGAACGAGAACAGCGCGAACCGCGATAAGCTTCGCCAGTTTCTTACGGACTTGGCGACACAGAAGGAGCAGGAGTTCCAGGTGGTCGACAAAGAGGCGCAACGTTGCCGCGGAGTGCTGATGAAGGAGAAGAGAAAGTGATCGAAACCGCAACATTCGCCTGCAGCATCTGTAACGAGCCTTCGCTGGACATCTGCGCCCGTTGTACCAAGGACGCCTGTCCCAATCACCGCTGCATGCGCTGTAAAGCCTGTAGCGATTGCTGCGACTGTGAAGTTCCTCTCACGGAGCCGGAGCCGGAGCCGCG
>JBBSHP010000821.1:0-3097 GCA_038232555.1 Bryobacterales bacterium | reverse complement strand
TACTCCGAGGGCCGCAAGGGCCATCGACGTCCAGCTCTCTGTGGCATTCTTGGTAGGCACCACCGGGTCCGGCGGCAAGTTGTACGCCTCCGGCTCATCCAGCAGAAGGAAGAACGCATTCAGACCTTCGGTTCCAGGCTGGCTCGCAGCGTCAGCCCCGTATAAATAGGCTTCGTTCAGCCCTCTTCCATGCAGCAGCTCCACTCTTTGGCGGGCGCGGGTGCGCAACTCATCCAGATCTCCAAACTGAATGGATTCGGTGGGACAAGCCTTCGCGCAAGCGGGCGTCAGATCGGCCTTTTGACGGTCGTAGCAAAACGTACATTTCCAGGCCCGGCCGTCGTCCTCCTGGCGATCAATCACTCCGAAAGGACAATTAACGACACAGTATCCACAACCATTGCAGATATCGGGCTGCACGTAGACACTGTCGAATTCGGTTCGTATGATGGCACCGGTGGGACAGCTTTCCAGGCATCCGGCGCGAGCGCAGTGTTTGCACACGTCCGATGAAAAGAGCCATGAGAAAGCGCCTGCGTCCTGCGTGGACAGTGCTGTCGGACGCTCGATGAAGGCCACGTGCCGCCAGGTAGAGGCACCCAGCGAGGCGGTGTTGTCGTACGACATTCCCGTAAACGAGAAGCCGTCGCCCGGCAACTGGTTCCACTGCTTGCAGGCAACCTCGCACGCCTTACAGCCGATGCACAGGGTAGTGTCCGTAAAGAAACCTTTAGCCGCCACGCTAGTTTCCCTCCTTGCTTTCTGCCGCTTTGTGGCCGTGTGCTCCGTCGCCGCTCTTCCGTGCCGATGGAATGTCGCGCTCCCAAGCTCGCTCATCAACTACGGTCACCACTGGAAGACTCGCCGCGCCTCGACCAGCCCGGCTTCTACGGCCCGCCTCAATCGTAGCGGACAGCGCCTTGGATTCCTGAATCGACACGTTCGGGTCAGCTACGAAGCCGATCAAATCGTTCGCCGCATCTCCCCGGACCAGACCATTGCTCGACCAATGATAAGGCAGCCCGATCTGATGAATGGTCCGATTCTTCAGGCGGAGCGGGCGAATCCTGGCAGTGACCAGAACGCGCGCTTCGATCTCACCCCGGGCGGTCCGGACCGTGGCCCAGCCTCCGTTGCTTAGCCCGCGCTCCTGGGCCAACTCGGGTGAGACCTCACAAAACATCTCTGGCTGCAGTTCAGATAGCCACGACAGCCACCGGCTCATGCCTCCGGCAGTGTGATGCTCCGTCAGCCGGTAAGTGGTGATCACGTAGGGGAATCGTGGATCGTCCCACGGACGGTGATAGGGGTTATCTTTGCGCCGCCATTCCATGCGGCCAGGGTTGCACTGTTGCGCGTATAACAAGTTCTTCGCAACCGATTCCTGAGGCTCATAATGAGCGGGAAGTGGGCCGTCCTGAAGCCCGGTTGGCGCGAAAAGCCACCCTTCCCCGTCGGCCTGCATCACGAACGGTTGATCGCCAGCGATGGAGTCTTTGCCGTGCGCGCCGGGTAAGGGCCGGTATGATGGAGGCCGTTCGACAATGCAATCCGGCTCGTCGAAACCGGTCCACTTTTGGGCGCCTTGGTCCCACCACACGTATTTCTTGCGCTCGGACCAAGGATTACCGTCGGGATCGGCAGACGCACGGTTATAGAGCATGCGCCGGTTGTGCGGCCACGCCCAGCCCCATTCCGAAGCAACCCAGTTCTGCTCACTTCCCGGTTTGCGCCGGGATGTCTGATTAATTCCCTCTTGAAAGCAGCCTGAGTAGATCCAGCAACCGCACGCGGTGGAGCCGTCGTCCTGGAGCGCAGTAAATCCCGCCACGACCTTGCGATCTTTAACCGTATAGCCGTTGATCTCCTGAAGAACTGCCTCTGCATCGACTTCGCGGCGGGGTCCGTGAGTGGGATAGTCCCAAGTCAAATCGCGAATGGGATGATTGCGGGGTTCAGACAACTCCGCCGCATACAAACTCCTCAGCTTTTCACCTAGGTGGTACACGAAATCCAGTTCACTCCGGCAATCGTTCGGGGCTTCGACAGCTTTGTGATGCCATTGCAGCAGGCGTTGCGTGTTGGTGAAAGTACCCTCCTTCTCGGTGTGAGCCGCAGCCGGGAAGAAGAAAACTTCCGTTGCGATCTCCGGAGTATCCCGCCAGAACTCGGCAGTCTCGATCAGGTTCAGATCACGGACGACCAGCCACTCCAACTTCTTCAAGCCAGCCCTTTGCAGGGTTCCGTTCATCGAGCCCACTACCGGGTTTTCGCCCATCACGAAGTACCCTTTTACTTTGCCGTCCGCCATGCCGGCGACCGTATTCATGTGGGAATGGTCTCCGGTCAGCGTAGGCAAATATTCGAAACACCAACCGTTTTCCTTCTTCGCGGCGTCCCCGAACCACGCCTTCAGTAGCGAAACGGCGTATTTCGGAAATTCGCCCCACCAGCCTGACGGCAGCTGATGTCTTCGCACATACGTTTCGAAATCTTTATCAGATTCGGCGTTTGGCATAGGCAAATAGCCGGGAAGAAGGTTGTAGAGTGTGGGTATATCGGTGGAGCCCTGGATGGATGCGTGGCCCCTTAGCGCCATGATTCCGCCACCTGGCCGGCCCATGTTGCCTAACAGAAGCTGAATGATCGCGGCGGTTCGGATGTATTGCACGCCTACGGAGTGCTGGGTCCAGCCCACGGCATAGCAGAATGCCGAAGTGCGATCCCGTCCGGAATTGTTGCAGAGCGCCTCAGCGACTTTGAGGAAAAGATTTTCGGGAATACCGCAGATGTCTTGTACGTTCTGCGGCGTATAGCGTTCGAAATGCCGTTTCAGTATGCGAAAAACGCAGCGGGGATGTTCAAGTGTGCGGTCCGTCTCGCCTTCCTTCAGCTTCCAGGTCTTGTTGTCGTATTTTCCGTTAACCTGGTCCCATCCGCTGAACAGACCTTCGAGATCTTCCGTATCGCGGAACTCCTCCGCGACAATCGACGCAGCATTGGTGTAATTGACTACGTACTCTTTGAAATAGCGATCGTTTTCGAGGATGTACCTGACGATCCCTCCCAGGAAGGCAATATCAGTTCCCGCACGAAT
>JBBSHP010000820.1:0-3099 GCA_038232555.1 Bryobacterales bacterium | reverse complement strand
TTTGCGCCGTCACCAACCGGATTCCTGCACATTGGCAGCGCCAGAACATTCATCTTTAACTGGTTATATGCGCGCCACCACGGTGGGACCATGATCCTGCGCATTGACGATACCGACGTGGATCGCAACACCCAGGCATCGCTCGATTCTATCTTCGAAGGATTGCAGTGGCTGGACCTCGGTTGGGATGAACTCTATCGTCAATCGGAGCGGCTGGATTTGCATAGTTCCATGGCCCAGAAAATCTTCGATAAGGGCCTGGCTTACCGGGATTTCTCGCCGGCTCGAGCCGAGGCGGATGAGAAGCAGCATGCGGACGGGCAGTGGCTTTTTCACACTGAAATGCGGGGGCTGTCGTCCGAAGAGAGCGATGCCCGGGCTGGGGCAGGTGAGCCATTCGTGCTTCGATTTCGAGTGCCTCGTGAAGGATCGCACAACGTCGAGTTTCACGACGCGGTGTATGGACCGCAGTCGAAATCCACTGACGACATAGAAGACTTCGCCCTGCTGCGCAGCAATGGAATGCCAACCTATCACATGGCGTCCTGCGCAGACGATATCGACCTTCACATCAGCCATATTGTGCGCGGTCAGGACCACCTCACGAACACGTTCAAGCACGTCCTGATCTTCGAAGCTGCCGGAGCTGAACCGCCCCAATTCGCCCATTTACCGCTATTGATCGCGCCGGACGGGTCCAAATTATCGAAGCGCAAGCACGGACCGGTGGTGAGCGTGACTACCTACCGCGACGCGGGATTCCTGCCGCAAGCCTTCGTGAACTTCGTGTGCCTGCTGGGCTGGTCCCCTAAGGACGATCGCGAGCGGATGTCCCGGCAGGAGATGGTGGATGTCTTCGCTTTCGAAGGGATCAACCGCAGCAATGCTACGGTTAACTTCACCGAAGAGGATCCGTTCGATCCCAAAGCGGTCTGGTTGAATGCCGAACACATCAGGACGATGCCGGTGGAGGAATTGGCCTCGCTACTGTTGCCGTTTGCTGAAGCAGCGGGATTTCAGGTTCAGGCTGACAAAATGCTGCGAGTGGTTCCGTTGATTCAGGAACGCATCAAATTGCTGGGAGATGTGGCGACTGTGGCCGATTTCTTCTTTGTGGAGAACCTGCCGCCCTATGACCCCGCCGAGCTGATCCCGCAGAAAGGCGACGCCGCTATGGCCAAGACGGTGTTGGAAAAAGCAAGCGGCATACTCCGTCACATGAGTTTCAACCACGCTGAACTCGATGCGGTGCTCCGGGCTGCGGCGCAGGACTTGAAGATCAAGACAGGCCAGATGTTCCAGCCTATTCGCGTGGCTGTTTGCGGCCGCAAAAATGCGCCTCCACTGTTTGAAACCCTGGAGGTGCTTGGCCGGGAGTCCTGCCTGACAAGAATTGATAGCGCCATTGAGATGTTAACGAATAATAAATGAACACGATAACCGATTCCGAGGCGTCCGGGGCTTCCAACTTCATCAAGGAAATCGTACTGGCAGACCTGAAGACCGACAAGTACGGCGGCCGCGTCCACACGCGATTCCCACCCGAACCAAACGGCTACCTGCACGTCGGACATGCCAAGTCTATCCATCTGAATTTTGGCTTGGCCACTGAGTTCGGTGGGAAATGCAACCTGCGCTTCGACGACACCAACCCGTCCAAGGAAGAAACCGAGTACGTGGACTCCATCATCGAAGACGTACGCTGGCTGGGAGGCGATTGGGAAAGCCGCCTGTTTTACGCGTCAGATTACTTTGACCAGCTCTACGAATGGGCTGTGAAACTGATCCAAGCTGGAAAGGCTTACGTGGACGAGCTTTCCGCGGAGGAGGTTCGGAAACAACGCGGAACCTTAACCGAAGCGGGCCAGGAGAGCCCCTTCCGCAATCGATCGGTGGCGGAGAATCTGGAGCAGTTTGACCGCATGCGAGCCGGCGATTTTCCGGACGGCAGCCGAACGCTGCGCGCCAAGATCGACATGGCGTCTCCCAACATGAATCTGCGCGATCCGGTGATGTACCGGATCCTGCATGCCGAACACCATCGCACAGGCAACAAGTGGTGCATCTATCCGATGTACGACTATGCGCACGGCCAGTCCGATTCGATTGAGGGCATTACACACTCCATCTGCACGCTGGAGTTTGAAGACCATCGTCCTCTTTACGACTGGTACATCGAACAACTGGGTATCTATCATCCTCAGCAAATTGAATTCGACCGATTGAATGTCACCTATACCTTATTGAGCAAGCGCAAGCTGCTGATGCTGGTTCAGCAAGGCTTTGTCCATGGATGGGACGATCCTCGCATGCCCACCATCTCAGGCATGCGCCGGCGCGGTTACTCGCCTGAGGCGCTGCGAAATTTCTGCGGGCGGATTGGCGTTTCCAAGACCAATGGGCTAACCGAATTAGGGCTCCTCGAATACTGCGTACGTGAGGATCTGAACCGGCGAGCCCCCCGGGTCATGGCGGTGCTGCGGCCATTGCGGGTAGTGATTGACAACTACCCGGAAACCCAGGTGGAACAGATGGAAGCGGTGAACAATCCGGAGGACCCCGCCATGGGAACGCGCACGGTACCGTTTTCGAAGGTGCTCTACATCGAGCAGGAGGATTTTCGGGAAGATCCTCCCAAGCAATTCTTCCGGCTTTCTCCCGGGCGCGAAGTTCGATTACGCTACGGCTATTTCATCACCTGTACAGGTGTTGTCAAAGACGAGCAGACGGGCGAAGTAAGGGAGCTGCATTGCACCTACGATCCCGCTACCAGGGGTGGCAACGCGCCGGATGGGCGTAAAGTAAAATCCACCATCCATTGGGTTTCGGCCAGCCACGCCGTGGATGCCGAGGTCCGGCTATACGAAACGCTGTTCAGCGTTGAGGATCCCAGTGATGTTCCGGAGGGACGCGACTTCACCGGGAATCTGAATCCGAAGTCGCTCGAGCGGCTGGAACACTGCAAGCTGGAGCCAAGTCTCAGCAGCGCAGCGCCGGGGAGCCGTTATCAGTTTGAGCGGCTGGGCTTCTTCTGCGCCGATCCCGACTCGAGTCCAGAGTAGGTGGTGTTGAATCGAACCGTCGCGTTGCGGGACACCT
>JBBSHP010000819.1:0-3107 GCA_038232555.1 Bryobacterales bacterium | reverse complement strand
CTACCATGCGCTGCAGCTGCGCTTGAACCGGCGCTTGCGCAAAGGAATCTCCTTTCAATCCTTTTATACCTTCGCCAAATCCATCGACAATTCTTCTACCTTCGGAGGGGCAGGCAACACCGTGGCACAGGACAATAACAATCTGAGGGCCGAGCGGGGGCTCTCCAGCTTCGATCAGAGGCACACGCTGAACCTGAGTTCCACCCTGTCGATGCCCAAGCTCGAGAACCGGGTCGCGAAGAACTGGACCCTGAACGCCGGCATGAACTACGGCAGCGGAACACCTCTGACTGCAAGAGTGCTGGGCAATCAGGCCGATACGGCCGGAACTGGCTCAGTGGGCAGCGGACGGGCGGATTCCACTGGGCTTGCTGTCACCGATGGCAACGGACTCTTCAATCTGGCTGCCTTCGCGATTCCGCCCGGTGGGCGATTTGGTAATGCGGGCCGCAATACCATTCCAGGACCTTCCACCTGGTCGTTAAACTCGGGGCTCTCCCGCACGTTCGCTCTTACTGAGCGGCGCCGGCTCGAGTTCCGCCTCGAAGCCAACAACTTGACCAACCACGTGAACTATACCAACCTCAATACGATTGTGAACGCCTCCAATTACGGGCTGCCGCTGGCCGCCGGGCAGATGCGTTCTTTGACTGCCAATTTCAGGTTCCGGTTCTAATATGAACACGATTAAGTCGGGTATCTCTTGGCTGTGTGTCGCCCTGATGGCTGCCAGCCTGGCTGCACAGGATCAGCCGACGTTTAAGACCAACACGAATCTGGTGATCGTCAACATTTCCGTCAAGGACAAGTCCGGGAAGCTGGTCGACAACCTGAAGAAAGAAGACTTCGTCGTCTATGAAGATAACAAGCCTCAGACGATTTCAGTTTTCGAGGTGGAGAAGCTTGCAAGTACTCCGCTCACCCCAGAGCCGGCCGCTACCCTGAAGACCCGGCCCGCTGACAACAAAACCACGCCTCCGGTCCGGCGTCCTGAAGCCACTTTGGGCGAGCATGCCAAGGAGTATAAGGACCGCAGGCTGATCGCTCTCTTCTTCGACTTTTCGTCCATGCAGCCTTCCGAGCAGATTCGCGCCCAGGACGCGGCGCTTAAGTTTCTTAGCGAGCAGATGACCGCATCGGATCTGGTCAGCGTCATGACTTACTCCAACCGTTTGCGAGTGGTTGAGGATTTCACCAGCGATCGGGAAAGTCTGATTACCACCATCCGCGGATTCCGGATCGGGGAATCGAGCGAGTTAGCGGGGGAGGCCAGCACCGGGGCTGACGATACCGATGACAGCGGGGGGTTCACGGTAGACGATACCGAATTCAACATATTCAACACGGATCGCAAGTTAAGCGCTCTCGAAGATGCCGCCAAGAAGCTGGGAAGGTTTCCGGAGAAAAAGGCGTTAGTCTATATTTCCAGCGGCGTGCCCAAGACGGGTGTCGAGAACCAATCGCAACTGCTCTCGACCATCAATGCCGCAGTAAGAGCCAATGTCGCTTTCTACCCGATCGACGCGCGCGGGCTGATCGCCACGCCTCCTGGCGGAGATGCGAGCACGCCTTCCCCCAGAGGGACCGGCGTGTTCACCGGGAAGGCCCAAAAAGGCGCTCGGGACAAAATCAACGATCAGCAGGAGACCCTGTACTCGCTTGCCGCGGACACCGGTGGCAAAGCACTGCTCGACAACAACGACCTCAGCGTGGGAATCACGCAAGTGCAGAAAGATATCAACGCCTATTACATTCTGGGGTTCTACAGCACCAACGCGGCCGAGGACGGCAAGTACCGGAAGGTGCGGGTGAAGCTCGCGGACGAAACCCTGCAAGCCAAGCTCGACTACCGGCCCGGGTACTACGCGGGGAAGCAGTTCAAGAAGTTCAATTCCACGGACAAGGAACGTCAACTCGAAGAAGCGCTGGTGCTGGGCGATCCGGTTACGGAACTGCCGCTTGCGGTGGAGGTGGACTACTTCCGCATCGGGAACAACAAATATTTCATTCCGATCTCAGTAAAAATTCCGGGGTCTGCGATCGATCTTTCAAAGAAGGACAAAACCGACTTCGATTTCATCGGACAAATTCGGGATGCCGGTGGCAAACTGGTCAGCGGCGTCCGCGATAGCATTCAGGTCAAACTGGATGAAGCCAAAGCTGCGCAGTTGAGCCATAAGCAACTGCAATACGACACAGGCGTGACTCTTCCGCCCGGCGACTACCGATTGAAAATGCTGGCGCGCGAAAACCAGACCGGAAAGATTGGCACCTTCGACGCGAAGTTCAACGTGCCTGATTTGAGTAAGCAGGCCGGGGCAGTCCGGATCAGTTCGGTGGTGTTGAGCAATCAACGCGAGCCGATGTCCAGCAGTCCCGAGTCGGCCACCGTGGGGTCCGCCAAGAACAGCAAGAAGGTGATCGCCAGTCATCCGCTGGTGCAGGACGGGGCCAAGCTGGTGCCCAGCGTGACGCGCGTGTTTCGGAAAGACCAGAAGATGTACGTGTACTTCGAAGTTTACGACACACTTTCGGGACCTACTGATAATGGCGCCCAGAATGCACCCAGCGTCGCGGCGGAACTGACCATGTTTCGCGGCAAGACGAAAGCGTTCGAGTCCACACCCATCCGCCTGACCAAAGTCGCCGCCAATCGGGCGAACACCATCGGGTTCCAGTTTCAACTGCCGCTCACCAATCTCCAGCCCGGCAATTACACCGCGCAGGTAAACGTGATCGACGAGCTATCACGCAAGTTCGCCTTTGCGCGTACTCCGATTGTGGTGCTCCCGTAAGCCGAGAAACTGTCCGGCCATGGATTCGTGATCGGTTCGTGGCCTAAAGTTTTTGCCATCACAAGAATATCGCCGTGCCAATAATATAATTGCCAACCCGAGATAAACGGCTACAAATGGCTGCAACGACCGCATAGCCAATGATGTCTGAGCTAGGAGCCTGTCCGAGAAAAAAGCATGCAGGCAGGTGAGATTCGTGGAACGTAGGGAACAAAATGGGGTGATAATGTTTCATGGCAAAAGGCTACCGCTCCTACCAACCGGATCAAGATTTACTGCTTCCGCCGAGCCTGCGTGACTGGCTTGCTGAGG
>JBBSHP010000818.1:0-3108 GCA_038232555.1 Bryobacterales bacterium | reverse complement strand
GATTCCCTTGCCGAACTCGCCCTCGACATGCGCTGGTCCTGGAATCATGCAACCGATGAAGTGTGGACGGAACTGGACCCGAAACTCTGGGATATCACTAATAATCCATGGGTCGTTCTTCAAACGGCATCCAGAGATAAGATCCAGCAGGTGCTGGCTAACCGTTCTTTCCGCAAGAACGTCGACGATTTGGTGGAGGCAAGGCGGCGCGCCTCGGAAGCACCCGCGTGGTTTCAGAAGACCCATTCGAAAACCTCCCTCACATGCGTCGCCTACTTCAGCATGGAGTTCATGTTGAGCGAAGCTCTGCCTATCTACTCCGGTGGCCTTGGGAATGTGGCGGGCGATCAGCTAAAGGCGGCCAGCGATCTGGGTGTACCGGTGGTGGGTGTTGGCCTGCTCTATCAGCAGGGGTATTTTCGCCAGGTGATCGACAACGATGGAGCGCAACACGCTCTCTACCCGTACAACGATCCGGGAAAACTGCCCATCACGCCATTGCGCCAGGCGAATGGCGAATGGTTGCGGCTCGAAATAACGCTGCCGGGATATTCAGTATGGCTCCGGACCTGGCAGGTGCAGGTGGGCCGCGTCAAGCTTTACCTTCTAGACAGCAATGACGCGGCGAACTTCCCGGCGAACCGGGGAATAGCCAGTGAACTATATGGCGGCGGTCCGGAGCTTCGCCTCAAGCAGGAGGTGCTGCTCGGGATCGGCGGATGGCGTCTACTTCGCGCACTCGGGATCAAGCCGGAAGTATGTCACCTGAATGAAGGACACGCGGCGTTCGCCGTTCTGGAACGCGCCCGCGACTTCATGGAAGAAACAGGTCAACCCTTTCAAGTGGCGCGGGCCGCGACCCGTCCCGGCAATCTGTTCACTACCCACACGGCTGTGGCGGCGGGCTTTGACCGTTACGCTCCGGAGCTCATGGAGCAATACCTCGGTGGTTATGCCCAGCAAAAGCTCCAGATTTCGCTCCAGGATTTGCTTGCTCTGGGCCGCCAGAACCGGCAAGACTCTGCGGAGAAATTCAACATGGCGTATCTGGCAATTCGCGGGTGCGGGGCAGTGAGCGGCGTGAGCCGGCTGCACGGGAAGGTAAGCAGGCACATCTTCCAGCCACTTTTCCCCCACTGGCCGGAAGCAGAAGTCCCGGTCGGATACGTGACCAACGGAGTTCACATGCCGACGTGGGACTCAGCCCCAGCCGACAACTTGTGGACCGAGGCTTGCGGAAAAAATCGCTGGCTCGGCTCCGTTGAGCATCTGGAGCAGGATATCCGTCGCATATCGGATGAAAAGCTCTGGCAATTTCGGAGCGCCGCCAGCAACTCCCTCGTGGAATACGCGCGCAAACGACTATCGCAGCAACTGACCGCTTCCGGCGCGCCTTCCGACATGATTGAAGGGGCCCGGCATTTCTTCGATCCCTCCACGCTGACGCTCGGTTTTGCACGCCGCTTTGCGACCTACAAGAGACCGGACCTGCTGCTGCACGACCCGGGGCGACTGCTTCGCATTCTGAACAATCCGCGGCATCCCGTGCAACTCATCATCGCAGGCAAAGCGCATCCGGCGGATCAGGCCGGGCAGGCCCTGATCCAGAGATGGGTACGTTTCATCCGCCAGCCCGAGGCGCTTGACCACGTAATCTTTCTCAGCGATTACGACATGCTGCTGACGGAGCATCTGGTGCAGGGTGTGGATGTTTGGGTTAATACGCCGAGGCGTCCCTGGGAGGCGTGCGGGACCAGCGGAATGAAGGTTCTCGTCAATGGCGGCATCAATCTGTCGGAGTTGGATGGCTGGTGGGCCGAAGCATACGCCGCGGATGTCGGGTGGGCGCTGGGAGACGGCAAAGAGCATGGCGCCGACCCGGCCTGGGACGCGGCCGAAGCAGAGGCGTTGTATAGTCTGCTCGAACGCGAGGTGATTCCGGAATTCTACAACCGAGGCGCGAATGGCATCCCAGCAGCTTGGGTATCGAGGATGCGCGAAAGTATGGCGCGGTTGACCCCTCAGTTTTCTGCGAATCGTGCGGTCTGCGAATACACAGAGAGACACTATGTCCCTGCCGCGGCTGCTTACGTCGCGCGTGCGGAGGACAAAGGCGGCATGGCCAAACGAGTTGTCGAGTGGCAGGAGGCGCTCGAACAAGGCTGGGGTACGTTGCGATTCGGCGAAGTGAAAGTGGAGACCGATTGGGAGCATCATGCGTTCGAGGTTCAGGTCTTTAACGGCGAACTGGATCCGAACGCAATACGAATCGAACTTTACGCCGACGGAATCAACGGCGACGCTCCAGTGCGGCAGGAAATGACACGCCGCCAAGTTGCGGACGCATACATCTACAGCGCGCAGGCGCCTGTGACGCGCCCATCCGGTGACTACACAGTTCGCATCATCCCGTGCATGGGCGGCGCGGCTGTCCCGATCGGAGCCTCTCAAATCCTATGGCAACGACCGTGATGCAATCCTCCGGCGTTTGTGTCGTTATCGGGCACGTTCCCGGCCGAAGGCATCTGGGCGACAACGGCAACGGCTCCGGAATTATTCAGAGTTCGCTCATCCCTGTCCTAAGCGTCTGAGAACTCAATGCGTACACCTCTGATCGGCGCTAACTGGAAAATGCACAAGAACCCGATGGGGACAAGCTCCTTCTTCGCGAACTTTCTGACAGCCATCGAACATTCCGACAATTGCGAGATTGTGATCTGCCCGCCACTCCTCGATGTTCAGAACGCAGTTACCGCTGCCTCCGGAACGCGGGTCCGGATTGGAGCCCAGAATCTCTACTGGGAGAAAGAGGGTGCGTTCACCGGCGAGGTCTCCGGCGACATGATCAAGGCGTCCGGCTGTTCCCACGTCATTGTGGGACACAGCGAGCGGCGTCACTTCTTCGGCGAAACCAATGAGACCGTTTTGAAGAAAACCGTCGCCGCACTCCAGGCCGGCCTCACGCCGATCCTGTGCGTGGGCGAGCGCGAGAAGAAGAACGTTGAAGTAAAATTGACGGAGGAGTTTCGGGATGGCATCGCCGGGCTATCGGACGAGCAATTCGCAGGCATTGTAATTGGGTACGAGCCCCTTTGGGCGATCGGCGAG
>JBBSHP010000817.1:0-3109 GCA_038232555.1 Bryobacterales bacterium | reverse complement strand
TCCATCGCGACCTGAAGCCGAGCAACATCATGATCACCGGCGACGGCACGGTAAAGCTGCTGGATTTCGGTCTGGCGCAACTCAACCCTCTGCTGGTGGTGGAAGAGGCCGAAACTACATCCAATCTCACCGAGCTCGGAGCTGCCGTCGGCACCCTGCAATATATGTCGCCCGAGCAAGCCCGCGGAGAAACTGTGGACGAGCGCTCGGACATTTTCTCTCTCGGGGTAGTGCTGTATGAGATGGCGGCCGGCTCCAAGCCTTTCCAGGCGTCCAGCGCCTTCGGTGTCCAGAACGCCATCTGTTACACCGAGCCCAAACCCATCGCCGAATGCCGGGAACACACGCCCGCCAAGTATTGCGAGATTATCGCCAGGTGCCTGAAGAAAGATCGCGAGTCCCGCTATGCAAAGATGGCCGAGGTCGCGGCCGCATTACGCGAGGTCGTTCGGGAACAGGACGCCCCTTCCTCCCAGCCGGCCCAGGCCGGTCCTATTCGTGTTCCCAGGCGCGGTTGGCGGCCTTCCGGATGGTTAGCCGCCGCATTGGCTGTAACTGCTCTCGGGCTGGCCTTCTCTCCCTTGGGCGGCCCGGCCTGGCATGTGTTCCAATCCGGCGGTTTGTCGGCATCGCTCCACCGCCCCCTCGCAGTGCCCGAATTGATACGCCAGGGGAACGCTTATTTGTTCCGCTATGATCAGGCCGGCAATGTCGACAAAGCCATCGATAGTTTCAAGAAAGCGCTTGAGTCAGATCCGGAAAGTGCCGCCGCCTATGCGGGTCTGGGTCAGGCCTATGCCCAAAAATACAGCGAGAATCCCGATCCGCAATGGCTCCGGCTGGCTCGCTCCAATGCCGGCCGGGCGGTACAGTTGAACGATCTTCTGGCGGATTCTCACGTCAGCATGGCGGCAGCCGGGCTTCGATCGCAAAAGTTTCAGGATGCCGAACGAGAGTCGCGCCGTGCCCTGGATCTGGAACCTGCCAATGCTGGTGCTGCGCTCCGGCTCGGCGAGAGTCTGGCTGCCCAGGGACGAGTGCGGGAAGCGGAAGAGTGCTATCGCAAGTTGTCCCAAACGCACCCGGACGACTGGCGGGCATACCATTATTTGGGCGCTCTCCTCTGCACGGTGGATCGCTGTGAAGAGGCGGTGGCAGCCTTGCAACAAGCCGCTAAACTCGCTCCGCACAACCCCGCGGTTTACCGGATCATGGGCGCCGCCTATCAGATGCTGGATCGGGATACCGAAGCGGCCGAGGCTCTCCAGAAAGCCTTGGCTATCCGGCCTACACCGTACGTCCTGACTAATCTGGGGATGGTGTACTACAACAGCGGCCGCTACCAGGACGCCGCCAGCGCATTCCAACGGGCCATGGCCGCCGGCGCCAATGATTTCCAGCTCTGGGGAAACTTGGGGAGCGCCTACCGTTTTACGCCAGGTAACGAGGCCAAAGTGAAAGAGGCGTACCAACAAGCCATTCGTTTACTCCAGGAGCGCATTGCCTCAGAGCCCGGCAATCCCGACCTGGGCTGCAGAATGGCCGAGTACCTGGCCGAAGCGGGTCAAAAAGACGCCGCTTGGCAGGCTGTGCAGCGCTACCAGAATGAGTCGAAACTGCAGCCCATGTCGCAGTTTTATCTGGGTGAAGCAAGCGAATTGTCTGGACACCGGGACAAGGCTCTGGAACTGCTTGGCAAGGCCGTGCAGCGCGGCCTGCCCACCCGGGTGATCCGAAGCGACCCGGATCTGCTTGCACTCAGAAGCGATCCAGGTTATCATACTCTGGTCCTGGCCCAGGCTAAGACTAACAAATAGGAGTTTATATGTCAGCTACCCCCCGACGCAGCGTAGACAATCCCGACGAAAGCGGCGATCCACTCGACCAGAGCGATGGTGCCCAAGGAAGCGATAGCAAGCCGGTCGACCCCCTATCCAGAAGTGTCAACGCCGTACCCGACTTAGACCCCAACCGTCCTGAGTGAAACGCTAGGCCCGAACGGTCAGCGACCGGCCATCCCCTCCAGTTTTTCAGCGTCATCGATGTCCCGCAGATCGTCCGCCGTAAGTCAAAACTGACACTGCCCCGATGTTTTCGTCCAGGCGATGCAGCTTTGGTCGTGCCCGGGATCGCTGCAATCCACGGTTTCTGGGCCAGCAGCCACGCGAGTGCGATCTGAGCGGGTGTCGCCCCCTTCCGTTTCCCCACGCTGGCGAACAGATTGATCAGAGCCTGGTTGGCCTTGACAGCCTCCGGCGTGCCGAAAAGTATCAGCAGCAAGAGCGGAGTACCGAGAGCGAGTTCCAACTTGGCCGAGCCCGACGGGTCTGTTTTGAGATGTTTTGACGGTCTCCTCCCTTATTCCGCAACAATGCTGCCACCTTTTGCAGGCGCACCGTTGGCCAGGCTGGCGTAGTCATCGTTGATCGTGGCATTCCCCGTTAGTGAGAGCGTATCGACCACCAAAACGGTATAGGCTGTGAGTGTCGCGTTGCCAATAAACTGCAGCGGCACACCGGGCATGTAAATGGTCCCGACGATGACCGAGCTGTTGTTACCGGTGATGGTGTTGGCCGTCGCGTTCGAGATGGTGCGATCTGTATAAAAGAGGATGCCCTCGTATGTTCCCGAGGTGGGCGCACTCAAGTTGATGCCCGTATTAC
This sequence comes from Bryobacterales bacterium, assembly GCA_038232555.1. GTDB lineage: Bacteria > Acidobacteriota > Terriglobia > Bryobacterales > Bryobacteraceae > JBBSHP01. Next base: position 446 of record JBBSHP010000817.1, on the reverse strand, counting down.
CGGCGAAACTGATGGGCTTGTAGGCGTAGCCGTTCGCTGTCGTGTTGTAGATGGTAACGCCCGAGCCTGAAATAGAGGTGCCGGCTCTCAGTGTCAGCCCCCCGCCGGACAGGATATACGTGCCCGGATTCATGTTCAGCGTCCCCCCCGTGAGACTAATACCGCCGCAGTAAACGCCGGGGTTGATTGTGACGCCCACTTTTTTGTTGAAGTTGGTGTAGTCACAGGGGCCTACCGTGGGTGCAGCCAATGTCGCGAAAGGATCGGCCACCTGAGCGACGCCTGTACGAGGCGTTACACTGGGCGGGCACGTGCTGGAGTTGGAGTATCCTCCAACTACGGACATGACGGAGGCTGTGACACAAGCCGCTCCGGACACGCTGAGGGCAGTGTTGCTAGTGGAGTTCACCATGACCCCGCATTGAGTGTTCAAGATGGCGCTTCCG
>JBBSHP010000816.1:0-3112 GCA_038232555.1 Bryobacterales bacterium | reverse complement strand
GCGAAGGCGATGGACGACGCGGCTACGACAATCCTGTTCACGAACCCCTACGACAACCTCGATCAGGCCCGCCTATTCGTATACGACATCGCGAGCGGGCGGCAATGGCAACTCGGCCCCGACGATCGCGCGAGCTACAGCCCGACTCTCTCGGATGACGGTCAATGGGTGCTCTACCTCACAAAGCTCGGCGATACACCACAACTAATGCTGAGCCATCCTGATGGCAGCAATTGGAAGCAACTTACGGCCGAGGCATACGGTATCAGTTCAGGTGTATCGTCCGGCGATGCCCATGTTGCCTGGGCGGCTACCAAAGACGGCCGATTGCTGAGAATCGCGACTGACAATCTCCATACAGACCAGGTGCTCGCACCGCCAGTGTTCACCGACAGCTCCTGGAACGTGGTGCCTGGATCGTTACTTCGCCTCAACGGTTATCGCCTCAGCACCAATGTTCACATAGAAGGTACCCCAGTCCCCAGCATCGCCGTTACGGACAGTGAAGTTGACGTTCAGGTCCCGTGGGATCTTCCGCAGCCGCCAAACGACTATGGCTCCTTCGATCTGAATATCTCATCGACCCGCGATGACTCGCCCCTCGAAGCCGTGACTCAGGAATATTCAGCGTATTGGTCAGCCTACTACCCTCAGGGTTGGATGGCCGCTATTCACCAGGACTGGAGTTCGCTCGTGTCATCCGACAATCCTGCTCACCCCGGCGAGATCGTACACATTTACGCAACCGGTCTTGGGCCCACCACATGCACGGTCGCGAACGATGAGCCCGCACCGGTCAATCACCTTTGTACGCCGACCAAGGCCATTGACTGGACATGGTGGTGGACCAGTACCGACGCCATCGCAGCCGATGTGCCGTTCGCGGGACTGGCTCCTGGTCTAATAGGGCTTTACCAGATCGAAGCCCGAGTCCCGACTAATCCGCCCGCCGCACGTCTGAAATTAATCGCAGACCGCAATGGTAATTTCGCTGTTGCGGATATTCCATTAAGGCAGCAGTGATCAACATGATGACACCGCTCCGGCAGTCGGGCTTGAGCGTCGTCAACTACAACTGAATCGCCGCGCGGCAAAGGCCTTGGCCGGCATCGGAGATAACTGCTGCGGGTCCACGATGATCAGGACGCCGCGCTCCCGGCGCGCAATTCCAGCTTTTTCTTGAGTCCTTTACCTGGCCGAGCGGCCGATAAAGGGGTAGGAGCCACATCCAACCAAAAACCTCCGTTAAGGAATTTGGGGTGTTTCGGTTTCTGATTTTCGGGTATTTTTCGACGCCCTGATCGGGGCCCGACTGCGGAGTTGCGTTCTCGACAAATGGCTTAACCTGCTCGACTACAGCGAATCTTTCTGTGAGGGGCGAGGATCAGTCAGTTTCCGATCACGCCATCTACTAAGCACAATACCGCTTAGACTAAATTCAGAAAAAAGATCCCTTAACAACCATGCGCAAAACAATTTTGCTCTCTTGCTTTATGATCTTCGCTGTGGGCGCCAGGTGTAAGGCGGAATTTAATTGTCCGCTAGAGTTGCGCGCGAAAGTGTTCATGTTCCGCGACGAGTCGCGGCTAGCCGCCTTAGTGCGCTTCGGACGGGAGAATCAAATATCGTTAGGAGTCGAATTATTGGCTGACAATCCTCTACATCTCACTCCTTTGAATCCAACCGGGAACACTGTTAAGTCAACAATCTTGCAAATCTTAGGCGCGTCGGGCTCTTATCATTTATCTTGCGTGAACGGAGTGGTGATTATCCGCGATGATCGCGTTCCTAGTCCGAAATGGCTGGATCGCAGATTGCCATCGTTTCAAATTCCAAAAGCAACGTTAGCGACGGCAAACATCGGCCTTTGGATGCGAGTTGAAAAGTTTCTAGATCCTAGTCAACGCGGTTTTGGCGGCGACGGTCCTCCCGGTGATCCAGAGGATCAGATTGGACCATACAACATCAAAGGCGCGACGATCCGCAGGCTCTTGTGTGTCATCGCCGGATCTTCTAAAGGCGCAGCATGGGTCACTGCTGACGGCCGCGACAACCAGGTTTTGGGCACAGCGGGTGTAAATCGTCTATGGACGTTTGTACTATACGCAACTGGACCTACATAACGGTGCCCTATTGCTTTCCCTCGACCCAAACGCCTTTTCACGCTCAGATCCGAAGACGCGCGAGGACAGCCCATGGCGCAAACCTGGATGGCGTCAGACGTCGAAATATGCCATGCCTTGACTTTCAGATAGCCGCAATCTTAACCAACTGCTTCAACGCATTCGCACGAGTGCCGGAAAACACCCTGTCCTTTTGCCTTCTTGGCAACTCGCGAAGTGCGGGAGCAATCCGGACATCCAGAAAGTATTCGCTGTACCTAGTGAGCAGCAGATCGAGGCTGTAGGCGTTCACCTCGGGAAAGTTCGCTATGAGCGCTTCGCGCGCAATCAGAAAACCCTTGCTCTCAGTCTCCTGGCGCTGCGCGCGCTGCAAGAAAACGGTTACCGCCGCTTCCGTTAGTTGCTTGCCGCTCCGCGAAGTTAATGTTCCGGCAAGTTCCGTCAAGTAGTAATCATTCAATTGTTCGAAAGGCAGTTGAGTCAAGCTGTGCTTAAGCGAAACCAAAGAGCCCAAAAGAGGAGAGCTAGCCACTGTCGGATCCATCAGTGCTTGCTCCAGGCTATTCACAATCAGGCTGCGATTGCCCGATCCACAAGCCTCGCGACACATCCACGCTGAACGGATAGAACGTCTTTGGATGCAAAAATAAACTCAGCTTGACTTTGGCAGCGGCATCCCCGGCAAGCCGCGCGGATCGGTTGGCCAAGCACAAGTGTAAGGAAGAGCGAAGCGTGATTGGCGCAGAGCGGGGTTACTGGCGGAGAGGGGGGGATTCGAACCCCCGGTAGACTTTAAAGGCCTACGACGGTTTAGCAAACCGCTGCTTTCGACCACTCAGCCACCTCTCCGGCGCACGGGCGGGTCACTTTCGATGCTAGCACAGGCTTTGTTATTTCTTCTCGAAACTGAGCATGTATTGACTGTTCGGGACGTGATCGGTCTTGGCAGTCAGCCGGAAGCCATTCGCCTCGATTTCCCGGGCTACATC
>JBBSHP010000815.1:0-3118 GCA_038232555.1 Bryobacterales bacterium | reverse complement strand
GGTACTCTTCCATCTCGCCGCATTTTATCTACTGCGCCTACCTGAGTCAAGCGGATATCCAGCAAACTTTAATCAGGCAATTTCTTCGCGTTCTACCTCACCGACTTTCCCGCTTAGTACCAACGCTGTTCTGAAAACCGAACAAAGACCTTGAATTAAGAGACGAAATGCGGTACAACTTCTTTAGAACATTGCCGTCATTTAATATGGGTGTTCGCTTTCCCGAACTGTTAGGCATCTTTGGGTAGGCTTTTATGGAGGAGAGTTTTTTGATGGATGTGACAAAAATGTTGTCGGACTTGCGTGAGGAACGCGAACAAATAGAGGAGGCCATCATCAGTCTGGAGAGGCTGGCCCGAGGGCGCAGCAAGCGCCGCGGGCGTCCCCCTTCCTGGATGACGGAGGTGAAGAAGCGCGGGCGTCCGCCCGGCAGTAAGAATAAGCTGAAAAACGGAGAAATGAAGGCGACCGCCGCTAAAGCATCTGCTGTGGCTTGATGGCGTGATGAGTCTCGGAATTCGGCAGGCAAGGAAGCCTGCCACGCGAGGCTGATGCCGTCATTTATTTGTACAGTAAAAACTTCTCCCGCCTAGCGATAAAGGCTTTCACGGACTCCTCCATATTCTGCCCGGTTGTACGAGGATCCACTCCGTTTTTTTCTGCCTCCATCACCGCCCGGCTCCCAATCAAAAACCGGTTCTTCTCCCACGGGATTTTGCCAGGATACAGTTTCTCGAGCGCATACCCGATTTCCAGCCCGAACCTCGTGCCATCGAACACATTCCGGTCTGTCACTACGAACCGTACACCCTCAATCATTTTGTCCTTGAAGTTAGAATCGTTCGGTTGAAAGCGAGTTGGATACACGCGCACTCCCGGAATAAAGCGGCCATTCAGGAACGCTGCCAGTTGGCGCCCATCGATCCAGTCGGCTCCCACCTGCTCAAAAGGGGCATCCGTCCCCCGGCCGACCGAGTAGTTCGGCGAAGCCTCGATCAAGGCCACTCCGGGATACAGCGTGGCGGCATTTAGGCTGCGCATGTTCGGCGATGGATTCACCCAGCTGAGACCAGTGGAGTCAAACCACTCGCCGCGATCCCAGTTCTTAACAGAGATCACGTGCAGATCGGCACCGAGTTTGCGCTCGCTGTTGTACATCGCGGCCAATTCGCCGAAGGTTAGTCCATGCCGGACGGGCATGTCGAAGCAGCCCACGAAAGACTCCAGGTCTTTATCCAGCACCGGACCCTCCACGTGAACCCCGGTGATCGGATTGGGTCGATCCAGAACGTAGAAAGGAATTTTCTTTTTGGCGCTCTCCTCCAGGCTCCACAACATGGTGCAGGAGTACGTATAGAAGCGCGCGCCCACGTCCTGTATGTCGTAGACTACTGCATCTATTCCCGACAGCATAGTTTGAGAGATGCGTCGTTTTGGGCCATTAAAAAGGCTGAATACGGCAATGCCGGTGGCTGGATCTTTGGAATTTCCGACATTTGGTTGATCCTCCCTGCCGGCCAAACCATGTTCGGGGGAAAATAGCGCGACGATATTCAAGCCTGCGGCCTGCATCACGTCGACATTGCGCTTTCCGCTTTGGCTCAGTCCCGTATGGTTGGTGATTAATCCCAGGCGCTTGCCTAGGAGAGGCGCGAACTTCTGCTCCGCTAAAACGTCCAAACCGGTGAGCACATTTGCGTTGGTCGCCACTTGCGGCCCAGCGCCTGCGCCCGCGCCGGTGATGGTCTCATTGAAACCAGTGAGCCGGATATGCTTGCCGTGAATGCCCACTGCCGCAGCAGTGAGTGTGGCAACGCGTGCTCGCAGCGAGGTCAGCGATTTGCCCCGATGCGGATGAACGCTGTTGGTCAGCAGGATCACGTAGGTCTGGCTGGTTGGGTCGATCCAGATGGACGTGCCGGTAAAACCGGTGTGGCCATAGGAACCGATCGGAAACAACTCGCCCCGGTTGCTGGAAAAGGGAGAGTCGATATCCCAACCCAGCCCGCGCAGCACGGTTTGGTTGGCGGGCGACTGCGGCGTCGTAAACTTCTGCACCGTCGCCGTGCTGAACAGCCGCTTCCCGCTGGCCGTACCCAGATTCAGCATCATCTGGCAGAACCGGGCCAAATCGTCGGCAGTGGTGAACAGGCCGGCATGCCCTGCGATCCCTCCCATGTCACGCGCGGTGGGATCGTGCACGACAGCCCGAATGGGGGCCCCACTGATCGGCTCAATTTCAGTAGGGGCGATGCGTGAAACCCACTCCGCCAGCGGCAGGAAGCGGGTGTGCTTCATCTCGAGGGGGTCGAATATATTGTCCTTGGCATACTGCGCGAGTGTTTTCCCACTGAGACGGTGCACGATCTCTCCCAGCAGGATGAAGTTGATGTCGCTATACACGAAGCGCACGCCCGGCGGAGTCCGCGGTCTGTCGATCAGGGCTTTATCGATACCCGTTTGATAGCCGCTCCAGGACGGCTCGAGATCGAGATCGGGCCGCAGTCCTGAAAAATGGGTGAGCAGGTTGCGGATCGTGATCGAACTGTGGCCGCCTTGGAATTCCGGCAAGTATTCAGTCACGGGATCGTTCAGCCGGATCTTGCCTTCGTCGAAAAGCTTCATGATGCTGGAGGTGGTTGCCACCACTTTGGTAAGGGAAGCGGCATCGAAAATGGTGTCCACCGTCATCGCTTCGCGCTTAGGAACCAGGGCCCGGGAACCGTAAGCCTTGCGGTACACGATGGCCCCCCGGTGTCCGATGAGCACGACGGCACCAGGGATTAACTCGCGTTCGACGGCACTGTTGATTGCATCGTCAAGGGCGAGGGCGGTGGGAAACTGTCGCTCGGCAGCAACAGCAGGGAGAGCTAAGGCGAGGAGAGCGGCCAAGGCCCGCACGGGGAACTTCTGCATACTTCCAGTTTACGTGTGGAAGGGGATCGCTTGCGCCGTAATCTGGCGCATCTATACTGCGAGTAATGAATTGTCAGGTCACGGTGAGCCGGATTTCGCCCGGGGACGTTCAGCATCGCCAGATGGTTGTCACTCTGAATGGCGAGCCGTTCGCGACTCTGATGTACGGCGACACTGTCACCAGGGAAGTCGCACCGGGACG
>JBBSHP010000814.1:0-3123 GCA_038232555.1 Bryobacterales bacterium | reverse complement strand
TTGGCGTTCACGCGCCAGCATCTCTGCTTGCCCGCTTGTTTACCAGCAGCCGGTGTTGTTCCGTGCTTCTGCGACGCCAGCTTGTGACCAGCGCGGCTGGTTAGCCTAACGGATCGGGCAAGGGGTCCACCATCCAGTTTCCCCAGCTCCTCTGACCTCCCTCATTGAGGCAGGGCGGTTGCTGGTTCGCCCAGGAAAGAAGACATCCTGAAATGGCTATGAAGCTGCGCCCGGCAATGCGACGGTTTTGACCCCGTCCACGCCCGTATTCCCGATATCAGCGAGCTTCAAGATGCTCCCCTTCGACATCCGGCGCTCCTCGCGGAACGCACAACCAAGCCTGAGCAAACTACAACGACGGTCAAATAAAACGAAAACGCTGACCGCTACCAACAGATTTGGTTGTTTTAGGATCTTTCGGAGGGTGCGCTTGGCGCTGGCCTGTCGAACCGAACCTGATTTCAGTTTACCCGCAGCGGAAGCGTTTGTCTATGCTTATGTTTTTGCGCCATCTCGGCGAAATTTGAAGACGAGCCCCGTCCGATTGCTCTTGCTTAGGCCCAGAAATGATGAATGTGATCGCCGCCAAGCTCATGTCGTTGGTCCTGAAGAAAGAATCTCGACCGCGATGTGGAATTGACCGTCGATGCCGCGTGCCCACAGCTTGTAGACATCGACGCAAAGTCCGGGGTCTTCGCCGCGCTCCAGTCGGTTGATCCGCGCCCGCCAGTCGGTCCGGGCGAGTTCCGTCGCTTCCCTAATCGTGCTGGCGATGGCGACCGGCTCGGAGCGGCCTTCCTCGTCTTCAGCGATCAGCATCGCCAGGCCCAACTCCGTATCGGGTTGAAGCGGAATCGCGAATCCGTTGTAGCTCTTGGTCTGTTTCTTAGTTAGCGCCATTTGGGTTCTCCTTGCACAACCATTCATCACTCAAGAACCGGAAGCGGTCAAGACAAATCAGACAAATAGAATCTCGCGATAAAGTTCGCTGGACCGGAAAATTTCTCTTGCATGTGTCGGTAAGCGGAGTGATGAATGTGATCACCGGCGGCAGACGCTGCGGGCAAAAGGAGAAGCAATGAGCACATTCACCATCGACAACGAAAACAACATCACCGTGTACGCCAAGGCAGAGGAAGTCCCGCAGCCCGGTGATTCGACCACGATGACCTTCGATAGCCTGGGGGCCCTAAACAAGGTATCCGCCGAATGGCCGATGAGCCGATTCGTGGAGATCTGGAATAGCATCCCCGGCCAATCACCGGTTAAGAAATTCCAGGATCGGAAGAAGGCGGTAGCGCGGGTCTGGGATGCGATTCAGCCACTGGCCGGGAACTCCCAAAGTAGCGAACCGAAGCGTGTAGCGGAAAAGCCCAAGAGCGGGCGCAAACAGGCCAAGGCGGCGGCCAAGTCCGCGAAGAAGGCCAATTCGACGAACAAGGCCGGCGACAAGCCCGATACAGAGCGCAGCAACAAGAAGGCCGAGGTGATCGCGATGATGAAGCGGACTAAGGGTGCGACGCTGGCCGAGATCATGGAAGCCACTGGGTGGCAGAAGCACACGGTTCGGGGGTTCGTGAGCATCCTGGGCAGTAAGGGGGGTCAGACCATCGAGTCTTCGAAGAACGCCGCCGGGGAGCGGATGTATAAGATCACGAAGTAGCCCGCTTTCCGTCTCCTCCCAAACACGCCGCCTCGGGTTCCTGCTCAGGCGGCGTTCCTGCTTCTGTATTCCAAACCAATTGAACATTACAGATATGAAATGTTCCAGGCCGCTCGTTCGCTAAATGCCCCCTGCTGGCCCACAAACGCGCCACGTTGTGTCGTCCGGCGTTCGCCGGACTTCAGGGCGTCTCCCCTTTCCCGGGCGACAGGAGCGAATAGTGGGCACTGCATCGTTAGCGAACCGCCTTTCTAGTGACGTGACGGACCCGTCACGTCACTGAATGAGTGAGGAAGAGTCCACAACCCGCGCCACAGATTCGAGCCGCCAGGGTGAGCCACGACAAACTGATTCGGAGTGCCGTATGCCAGCGGTAACACTCATGCGACCATCGGAGTAAATGAGCCTTCCCCTCATCCGTACAATCATCGGCCCGCTCTTGTGCACACTCGCCTGCCACCTCGCATCCGCGGCTACGACCATGGAGCCACCCCAGCTGAGATTGCCCGCCAGCGTCCGCCCGATTCACTATGCCATCGATCTCACGATTGTTCCCGGCCAGGATAACTTCAAAGGTGTCGCCGACATTGATATCGATGTACAACAACCCGCATCGGTAATCTGGCTGAATGCCACCGAGTTGAAGATTGAGCAGGCCAGCTCGACCATCCGGGGCCAAGCGGTTCCGGTGAACGTGATTCCGGGCAACAAGGATTTTACCGGCTTCTCCTTCGCGCAGCTGGTCTCCGGACGCGGCGTTCTGCATGTGACCTACGAAGGTCGCATTACGCGGAATAGCAGCGGGGGCGTGTTCCAGCTTCAGGATGGCAACCAGTGGTACGTCTACACGCAGTTCGAGCCAACCGATGCAAGGCGCGCGTTTCCATGCTTCGACGAACCTAGCTTCAAGGTTCCGTGGCAGTTAACGCTGCACGTTCCGAAAGACCACGGGGCCTTCGCGAACACCCCGCAAATTTCGGAAGCCGCCGGGGCTGACGGACTTAAAACCGTGCGGTTCGCAGAAACCAAACCGTTGCCCAGCTATCTTGTCGCGGTGGGCGTTGGCCCCTTCGATATAGTCAGCGCCGGTAAGCTGGGATCTACTCCGCTTCGAGTGATCACGCCTCGTGGCCGCGCCGGTGAAGCCAAGTTCGCCGCGGAAGCTATTCCCCAGTTGCTGAAGTTACTCGAACAGTATTTCGGGACGCCCTTCCCCTACCCAAAACTCGACAGCATCGTGATGCCGATCAGCAACTTCGCCATGGAGAATGCGGGACTGATCACTTACGGCCAAAGCCTCTTTCTATCCACGCCTGAGAACGATTCCATCCAAAGGCAGCGGCAATGCGCCATCGTGGCGGCGCACGAGATGGCCCACCAATGGTTCGGGGATCTAGTCACTACCGCATGGTGGAACGACATCTGGCTGAACGAAGCTTTTGCGACTTGGATGGAGAATA
>JBBSHP010000813.1:0-3128 GCA_038232555.1 Bryobacterales bacterium | reverse complement strand
CGAAGCCCCGGAGAAGTTCGGTATCGATGGATCCAAGCTGGCCGCCAAAATGGTGGGCCGCTGGCGCAATGGCGTCCCGCTGGCAGTTTCACCGGATACGGATACTCCCACAGAAACCATCCCGCGCGAAAACTTCAACAACTACGATTACATTGACGATCCGAAAGGTTATGGATGCCCCGCCGGGTCTCACATGCGCCGCAATAATCCGCGCAACTCGCCTATCGCGGGCGACGGTGGTTTGAAGCATCGCATCATGCGAAGAGGTTTACCGTACGGTCCGCTCTACAATCCGGCCACTCCCGAGGATGGGATTGAGCGCGGACTGCTCGGCCTGTTCATCGTTGTAAGTCTCAAAGATCAGTTCGAATTTCTAATGACGGAGTGGGTGAACGGCAGCCTGTTCGCAGCAGGCTTGCGCGGAACCAAAGACCCCATTCTGGGCGATAATTCAGGTGGCACGGGCAAATTCATGATCCCCGTGAAGGGCGCCAAGCGGATCGTTGTAACCGGCTTTTCCCGCCTGGTGCAAACGCGCGGTGCCGCTTACGGCTTCCTGCCCAGCCTGTCCGCGTTACAATACATCGCTTCGTTGTCCGGATAGTGATTGGCACGGCTGCGATAATGAAGAGTGCCTAAAGTCACGATCGATGGGAAGACTGTCGAATACGAAAGCGGTAAGCTCCCATATCATGAGCATGGCAAGCCGGAATCACTGCTCGATATTTGTTTGAATTTCGGATTGAATCTGGAACACGCGTGCGGGGGTAATAATGCCTGTACAACCTGCCACGTGATTGTCAGGAAGGGTCTGGAAAATCTGTCGGAGATGGACGACGATGAAGCCGATCGCCTGGACATGGCTCCCGGCCTGACACTACGTTCGCGGTTAGGATGCCAGTGCGTGGTGGAGGGCGATGTAGAGGTCGAGATCCCGTCCTGGAACATCAACTATGTCAGCGAAGGCGGAGGCTCCATAAACTTGGGCAACGCCATTCCAGCCGGGAAGAAATAGCTCAGATCGAAATCCCTACCCGCCAGAGCACGTACCCCACAGCCTGTTTCGCATACAGCCACTTCTCGCGCCAGTGCTGCGGAGCAATCGAGGGGCGGGGCGACCCGTATACCTTCAGTCCGCGGGATTGCAACATTTTCTTGACGCGGTAAATGTGATATCCGTCGCTTACGACGATGGCAGAAGTGAAATTCATGCGGACCATAATCTCCGCCACAGCGGCCACACTGTGCACCGTGCTTTCACCCTCACCTTCGACAATAATGGCCTCAGGCGGCACTCCACGCCTGGTCAGGTAGGAGCGTCCCACCGAACCCTCGGTGAACATTGGATCGCCTCCCGCCCCGCCCGTGGTGATAATATGCGGAGCCATGCCTTTGAGGTAAAGCCAGAGCGCATGATTCAGGCGGGCCTCCAGCACCGGTGAAGGACGGCCCCTGTACTCAGCCGCTCCGAGCACAATGATTACGTCGGCAGCGCGCGCATCATCCACGTTGGACTGTTGTTGAATCTGAGTGGCGATATGGATGAGGTAGCCGAGCACGCCCGCCAACAGGACCAGCCCCGCGACCCCGATCATCCGTTTCATGGTAGAAATGACTTACGGCTTAGCTGCCTTCTACGTCAGTCTATTGTATGCTCACGCTAACGAGCACGAAAAACCCGGTACTCAAGGAAATTCGCAAGGCTGTTTTACGAGGCTCGCTCACCGATAGCGGCCTGTGTGTTGCCGAAAGTTTCCACTTGCTGGAAGAGGCGCTGAGAAGCGACTGCGAAATCGATTCGGTCTTTGCCACCGAGTCCGTCAAGTCCGCGGTCGAAGCACACGTGCGCGGACTGAAGAGCATCCGGGTGATGGTTCTGGGAGACGAGCTCTTTCGAAGCATTTCGGCCACGGAACACAGGCAGGGAGTGATCGCGTTGGTTCGGCCGCCGCAGTGGAACCTGGACCAGCTATTTCGGGGGCTCACGCTCGTCGTAGTTTTGGATGGGGTTCAGGACCCCGGAAATGCAGGCACCATCGTGCGGGCCGCCGAAGCATTCGGAGCAAGCGGTGTCGCGTTTCTGAAAGGTACGGTGGACCCCTTCAATCCAAAAACGGTTCGGGCATCGGCGGGATCGGTTTTTCGCGTTCCCATGGTGGCTGCTTTGGACGAGCGGCTCCTGCTGGCCGCGATCGAGCAACGCAAAATCGATATGTATGCCATGATGCCCGGCGGAGTGCTGCCACTGGGAAGCTGCCGGATGGACCGCAAGTGTGTCATGGTGATCGGAAGCGAAGGACACGGGGTGAGTATGCATCTGCGAAGCAAGGCGATCGATGTCCGAATTCCAACCGTTGGCGTGGAGTCTCTCAATGCGGCTATGGCCGCCACTGTGGCGCTATATGAAGCGCGTAAGCAGCGCATGGAAGGAGAGCCGTAGAGCGGGTCAACCATCGCGCAAGATACGCCATTGGGACCGCATCAAGTTTGCAGTCGCGTAGCAGCCGATTACGGGGCCGCGTTCCTCTCCCGGCTGGCCGCCGAGCCAGCGCCGTTTACTGCTTCGCTGTGAATCCGGTTTCCACTTTTACGGCTTCCATCCAGTTATAGACGATCGGGCAATAAGTCGCGCGATCTACGAATTCCCACATGCGGCTCGGGATCGAGCCATTGCCCCGAACAACGTTCGGGAAGTTCTGACAGTTCGTGGGGCGCGCTTCATAGATGGTGCATTCGTTGGCTGACAGGAATACGCAACCGGCCTCGGTGCGTTTGAGTATGCGACCCTCGTCCGCGCTCGGCATGGTGTAGTCGCGCAGGAACTGTTGGAGGCTTATTCTCAAGAACTTCGCCAGTTTCTCCATATCCCGATCCATCAACTTTACAGTCGCCACCCGGCAGCAGTTCGCACACACAGTACAGTCGATCTCGTCCTCTACTTTCTCGGCGATGATTCGGAACTTGCGCTCAGCAAAGTTGTGAGTTTTCAAGTGCCGCCGGAAGCGCTGATTTTCGTCTCGCTTCTGATCGCCAAGACGGCGCACTTGGACAAGGTCGGTCAGCACACTTCTATTGTCGCGCGACCAGGAACCTTTCCAGACGGGCTTTCACTTCCGGCCACTCCGAAT
>JBBSHP010000812.1:0-3137 GCA_038232555.1 Bryobacterales bacterium | reverse complement strand
TTCAAGCAGCCGATCGTTGTCACGCGGATGCAATCCGATAGAAGGCTCGTCCAACACATACAGCACCCCCCGCAGCTTGGAGCCGATCTGTGTCGCCAGGCGGATCCGTTGCGCCTCACCCCCCGAAAGCGTCGCGGCCGAGCGGGCCAGGTTGAGATAACTCAGCCCGACATCGCCCAGAAACTGCAAGCGGTTCTGAATTTCTTCGGTTAAGCGGCCGGCGATCTGCCGCTCGCGTTCGCTGAGCGCCCAGAGTTTCACGATGACGATAGCCTTTTCAATGGAGGCTTCCGTAAGAGCCGCGATACCGGTGCCTTTTACCTTCACCGCCAGGCTGCTCGGCTTCAATCGCTTGCCGTCACATGCGGAGCAGGTGGCCGGCGACATGTAGTCCATCAGCCACTCCCGATAACCAGCGCTCGATTCCTCAAACGTCTCGGCCAGCAGCTTCAGAATTCCTTCGAAACCCACGCCGCCTTCAAGCAGTAGCGTCTGGGTGCGCTTGGTCAGGTCCTCAAACGGACGGGTCAAGTCGATGCGCAACCGGGCAGCCGCTTTAGTCAGAGCATGGCTCATGTAAGCGGCCGTGGCTCCTGGTCCCAAGCCCCCATCCAGCAGCGGCTTGGACGGATCGACGATTACTTTGGCCGGATCGAAGCTCCACTTGCTGCCCAGTCCGTTACAGGCTTCGCAGGCGCCAAAAGGGCTGTTGAATGAGAACGAGCGCGGCTCCAACTGCGGCACGCTGGCTCCGCAGTTTGGACAAGCCAGCTTCAATGAGTAAAGTTTCTCCTCGCCGTTCACGATGGAGACAATCACCAGCCCATCCGCCAGCTTGGCGGCTTTGTCGATAGATTCTTCCAGGCGCTTCTCGCAGCCGGGCTTCAGCGGCAAGCGGTCCACTACCACTTCGATGGTGTGGTTCTTGCGGCGGTCCATCGTGATTTCTTCGTCGAGCGACCGCAACACGCCATCGATTCGCACCCGCACGTAGCCCTGGCGCAACTTCTCAAGTTCCTTTTTATACTCTCCCTTGCGTCCGCGCACGATGGGCGCCAGGATCATAATGCGCTCGCCGGGACTCAACGCCATGATCTGCTGCAGAATCTGTTCCGTACTTTGGCGCGAGATTTCGATTGCGCAGGTGGGGCAATACGGAACGCCGATGGATGAGTAGAGGACGCGCAGGTAGTCGTATATCTCGGTGATGGTGCCTACCGTAGAGCGCGGGCTGCGATTGGTAGTCTTCTGCTCGATGGAGATGGCAGGGCTAAGCCCATCAATGGAATCCACCTCCGGACGTTCCATCTGATCCAGAAACTGGCGCGCGTAGGGCGAGAGCGTCTCGACGTAGCGGCGCTGGCCCTCGGCGTAAATGGTATCGAACGCCAGCGACGACTTTCCCGAACCGCTCAGCCCTGTGATGACAGTCAGGGTATTGCGGGGAATTTCAACATCGATATTCTTGAGATTGTGCTGCCGTGCCCCATGCACGGTGATGCGATCGAGCATTTCAGTGGGGGAAGCTCCAGTGTAGCAGCGCTCGGAATACAGCTTGCCGACGCGAAGAAGTTGGGTGAAAAGAAAGCGCGGACGGCGGTAATGAAGCCCCAGGCATCGCGAGCGGGGAAACAGCATTATCATGAACCATGCACCGTCTCACTCTTTTGCCGTTTCTGCTGAGCTTCTCCGCATTCGCCCAGAACGCCGTAGTCTCGGGTAGAATTACCGACACTCAGGATGCGGTGATAGGCGCCGCTCGCGTGGAATTGATGAATCGGGCCACCGGGTTCGGACGCGCTCCACAGCCAACGGTGAAGGTTACTACGTCGCGCCGCCGCTTGCGCCAGGCGTTTACGACGTTGTCGTTTCGGCGCCCGGCTTTTCGCAGGCCAAGATCGACAGCGTCACGCTGGAAGTGGGCCAATCCCGCACTCTAAATGCGCAGCTTACGGTGGGCGCGCTTCAGGACACCGTTACGGTCACCGACACCGCGCCATTGATCACGACCAATCGGGCCGATCGCGGCACTGTCATTGAGAACAAATTCGTGACCAGCATCCCGCTCAATCTGCGCAATCCTTTATTGCTGCTGAGTCTCTCGCCCGGAGTTACTTCAGGGTTGAATGCGGGGATCAACACGGCCAGCCAGTCCACCACCAACAACTTCCGCATCAATGGTGGGCGAGGCGCAACCAACGAGATCCTTATCGACGGCGCGGCGAACACCGGCACATACAATAACCAGGTGTCCGCGATTCCACAGGTTGACGCGCTTCAGGAATTCAAGGTAAACACGAGCCCGTATGCGGCGGAATTCGGGCGCACGGGCGGCGGCGTCGTCAGCTTTGTGATTCGATCCGGGACGAACCAGATGCACGCCTCGCTGCACGAATTCCTGCGAAACAGCGTGCTCGACGCGAACGGTTTCAACTCCAATCGCGCGGGACAGGCCAAACCAAGCTTTAAGCGCAATCAGTTCGGCTTCACCGCCGGAGGGCCGGTCTGGATTCCCAAGCTGTACAACGGCCACAATCGCACCTTCTTTTTCGTGGCGTATGAAGGACTGCGGGAGCGAAGCCTGGCCTCTTTCACCGGAACCGTCCCCACCGCGCTGGAGCGGACCGGCAACTTCTGCCGCTCACTGGATGCCAGCGGCAAGCTCATCCAGATTTACGATCCGCGCAGCACGCGGTTGGATCCAACCCGGCCGGCCGGCACTACACGTTACATCCGCGATGCGTTTGCGGACAATGTGGTGCCGCCCATTCAAATCGCTGCACTGGGGACGAAGCTGTTCCAGTATTACCCGCTGCCGAATCAGCCTGGCCGCGGTCGCAGCAACATCGACAATTATTATGTGGCAGCGGCCAATGCGATAGACGCCAATCGCATGGATATCAGGGTGGACCACCAGATCTCTTCGCGGCACCAGATTTTCGGCCGGTTCGACTGGTTCAGCAATCTGAACGCACAGCCGTTGGTATTCGGAAACAATGCGTCGCCGGTGCAGACGCCGAACCGGATTCCGGGCACTAACTGGATTCTGAATCACACCTGGGCTATCAATGCGGGCACGATCCTCGATCACCACTTCTCGCTGGCTCAAAGCGAGACCAATCGTATCCCGCTCAGCC
>JBBSHP010000811.1:0-3146 GCA_038232555.1 Bryobacterales bacterium | reverse complement strand
GAACCGATGCCGCCGCTGACAGGTTCGACGAATTTCAGGTGACTCCCCTTCGTCTCACCGTCTGAAAACACTCACTTCTGCCACGGGCTGCTAGGGTTTCAGCGCGACCGCATGCGAGTCCCTGTTTATCCAGAGGGTCTTGATCCGGCTGCGGAGCGCATGAAGGCAATCAAGGAAATGGAACGGATGAAGGCGCAGTTGCAATCCAGCGGTGTGATCCAACAGCCGTGGACCGACATCGGTCCGCGGCCCACGGTTTGTAAGGTCTGCGGCAGCAATGTGCACTGGGGCGCTTGGACAGATTCGATGGGTGTCGACCCGGCTAATCCTCAAACCGTCTACATTGGAAATCCTGGCGCCGGCGTGTGGAAGACCACCAACGGTGGCACGAACTGGAATCCCATGACCGACAATGCGCCGCTGATGGGGATCGGGTCGATCGCCATTGCGCCCTCTAACTCAAGCGTCGTCTATGCGGGCACCGGCAATGGAGACTATGGCGTGGGCATCCTGAAGTCCACAGACTATGGCAATACATGGACTCTGCTCCCCGGCCCCTTCAAAGGTCCGTTTGGGCCCAACCAGTTCTTTGATGGCGGGTTCTTTATCATTGCCCTGGCTGTACATCCGCAAAACCCCAACATTGTGCTAGCCGGCGCCTTCCAGGGTCGACAAAGCAACAGGGGGATTTACCGGTCAACGGACGGGGGAACTACCTGGACACAGGTCTTCTCCGGAGGACAGGCAACGTCGTTCGCATGGAATCCTCAGAATGGCAACATCGTGTACACCGCGATTGGCGAGTATTATTCGCCCGCTCAAAATGGGATCTACAAGTCGACAGACGGGGGCGCTACGTGGGTCTTGTCGGAAAACGGTGTCGCTGCGACTTTATTCACCAGCGCTGACAATATTCACCTTTCGATGTGCGCAAGCAACCCGAACGTAATCTACGCTTCCCTACCTGGAATTTCGGGCGGCACTCTCGCCGTTTTGAAAACCGTCGACGGTGGCATGACTTGGGCCCAACTGCCGATGCCGATCGCGTCGCGCTCGTTCCAAGTGATCGTGCATCCGCAAAACCCGAATATCGTCTTCGTCGGCGACGTCACTATGTACCGCTCTGTGGATGGAGGTCAAACTTGGAGCGCGGTGAGCGCAGGGGCGAATGGGGTCTACTTATTTGGGGATTTTCGCTCGCTTGGATTCGCCTCCGACGGTAGTGTCTTGTATGTTGGCGATGACGGTGGTATGTGGAGGACCTTGGACGCCGCTTCGAGCACGATCAACTGGACGCCCCTCAACGACACGCAGGAAAGAACACTCTTTGAACCTGGGTCGGCGATCTCTATCCATCCGACGGATCCGACTATCGGCTTCGGGGGCGCCCAGGACTTAGGGATCCTCAAATACTCGGGGACCAAGGCTTGGGAACATGTGCAAGCATGCGACGGCGGAACCACATTGATTGACCCATTGAACCCGCAGAACGTCTATGGTACCTGCGAGGGCATCACGATTTATAAGTCCACGGCCGGCGGCGCTGCCGGTACCTGGACTTCGGTCATCACTGGAATTAACACCGCGGATCGCGCAAGATTCATTCCCACGATTGCAATGGACGTTAAGAATCCGCAGCGGCTGCTATATGGCTCCTACCGTCTGTATCAGTCCCTGAATGCCGCTCAGACCTGGTCGCCAATATCGGAGGATCTGAGCAACAATTGCTACGCCGGAATCGCTTCGATTTCAATCTCGCCAGTCAGCAGCGGCACTGTTTACGTGGGTGGCCAATGCAACAGTACCGTTTATGTTTCGACTAACGCCATGGCGGCCTCGCCAACGTGGACGGACCGCAGCGCCGGATTGCCCAGTAACCGCGATCTAACACGAGTGGTGGCGGACTTGACCGATCCCATGACCGCTTACGTTACGATTTCGGGCTTCACGTGGTCAACGAGTCCTCAAGGGCATGTTTTTCGCACTCACAATGGGGGAATGACGTGGACGGATATTAGCGGAAATCTCCCAAACATTCCAGTTAACGATCTGGCTATCGATCCAGATCTTTCAGCCACGCTCTATGTGGCAACGGACATCGGCGTGTTTTGGACTTCTAATGGAGGCGCTGCGTGGGCACCCCTCGGGACGGGCCTGCCGCACGCTTATGTGCAGTGCCTCCGCATTCACCAATCCTCCCGAATCCTTCGGACCGCGACGTTAGGACGCGGGATGTGGGATCTACGGATTCCCTTAATAAATTCCGAGGCTCCTCCTGTGGTGTCGCCATCCTCAGGCGCAGGCTCCGCCCAGGCTTTCACCTTCACTTACAACGATTCGGCCGGTTATCAGGACATCTCCGGCTACCAAATCGTCATCAACTCGAAATTGACGGGTGTCAATTCCTGCTATATTCTGGTCGGACGCGGGACGAACACCATTTCGCTGGCCGACGATGCCGGCAATCCTGGACCCACCAACTCGATTGGTTTCCCAGGCGTGCTTCAGAACAGCCAGTGCAGTGTGTTGTCTTCCGTTTCCTCGCAATCCGGTTCGGGCAATACGGTGACGTTGACTCTCACGGTGGTGTTTAAGCCCGGCTTTGCTGGCCCTAAGAACGTATACACCAGCTTCAACAACAATGCTGGAGTCAGCAGCGGGTTCCAGCCGGTAGGAGCGTTCACGGCAACGGTGAACCCACAACCGATTTCGGGCACTTCAGTGGTTCCGTCTTCAGGCACCACCGCGGCCCAGTCATTTACTTTCAATCATTTTGATCCAAATGGATTTGAGGATCTGGCCGGGGCCCGAGTGGTGTTGAACTCCGCGTTAATTGTGATCAACGCCTGATATGTTCTGCTGGCACGCTGGACCAGTCTGATCACACTGGCCGACTACACCGGCAACCCCACTACCTCGCTTACCGCACCGTTGGGATCGCAGACGGTGTTGAGTAATAACCAATGCAGCGTTTTTCTCGGGAATTCGTATCAAAGCGGATCGGGCACCAGCTTGTCGCTAACCTTGTTCATTGTCTTTAAGCCGGGCTTTGCCGGGGCAAAGAGCATCTTCTCGGAGACTAACGATAATGCCGGCAACCGATCCGGTTTTGCGCAAGTGGTAACTGGACGGTGCCCAGCACTCCG
>JBBSHP010000810.1:0-3147 GCA_038232555.1 Bryobacterales bacterium | reverse complement strand
GCGCAATAAAGTAAGTGGCATTGGGCATTCTTGCCTGCCTGGCCGATGGCAGTTTCTGGAGACCCTGTCCCCTATTTCGATAAATCCAAGACAACATACGTACTCATCTCAGGCACAGTAAACTCAGTAGCTACTTTACCCACCGCCACATCCGTCAATTGCAGGTCCGGTTTCTCAAACGCCATCACCTTCTGGCGCGGCCATGACCCAAGCACGCGTACCCGCAGCCCGTTCACCGGGCGCGTCGCATAGTTAAGCAGATGAATGCGCACATGATCCTTGCTGCCCAGCAACCTGGCTATAACGACCTCGCTTCCATATAGCCGTAACAACCGCTTCTCGTCGCCGAGTTGCGTACGTATCGTGTGAGCCAGCAGGTTGGGATCGGCAGCGGCCGATTTCGGGTACTCTTTAGACCCGAGCCGGATGTTCAAATCCATCTGCTTATCTGGCGCCTCCACCGTCTTATAAAGCAGATTGCGCCGCGTCAGAAGATTCATCATTTCGCCGGCCTCGGCCGACCCGTCCTCAATCACGGCGATGTTCGCCATCACCGGCAAGCCAGCTTCCGGAACCGTGTGCAGGAACTCCAGCATGCGTTGGAAAGCTGCGCGACCTTTCTCGTCCGTATGAATCACCGCGTTCGCCCCGTATGCGAATGCCTCGGCGGCTGCGAGTGCGGCGGCGTTGTCCGGCACATCGTAGTAAAAATGTTTGTTGAGAGTCCGCAGGATCTGCCATCCATTTGCGTCGATCCAGGGACTGCGCGTCGCCGACGCTTCGTTCATGCGGTACTGCACGCGCGGAGGCGGAAGCTTGACCGCCCCGTCCGCGCCGGCGTCGCCGATCGCCAGCACAGGCAGAATCGCAGCCAGCAGAAGCATCATACTTCGATGTTCGTCACGCGAATCTTCGCTTTGTCGTAAACACCCAGACCCAGTGTACCCGCGTACTCGATAGGGCCCGGCTCGCGAATGAAGTGGTTCACGTTGCGATCGTCGTTATGGCCGGATTTCACCGACTCGATGGAACGGTCCCACACCGATATCGCACCTTCTGCTTTACGCTTGTCCTCGATGACGTCGATCAATAAACGATCAATCGCAACCGGGTCCGTCCCGAATACAATCTGCTTCGGATAGAACCGGAACTTCGGAATCGTAGAGAACGGCCCACCGTGCCAGACCCCACGCAG
Organism: Bryobacterales bacterium; assembly: GCA_038232555.1. Classification (GTDB taxonomy): domain Bacteria; phylum Acidobacteriota; class Terriglobia; order Bryobacterales; family Bryobacteraceae; genus JBBSHP01. The sequence continues at coordinate 1,952 of JBBSHP010000810.1, read as the reverse complement.
GCCTTCCATTACCTGCAAAACGGTTCGCGCGCGCAGCGGTTCGAGATTGGCCAGAGTCCCGATAAACGTCAGAGTATTTGTTTTCTCACTCCGGTGCGATCGCGCCACGTTGGAAAAATTTCCGTACGCGATGTTCTTCAGGCAGCCCGTCACACCCGCAGCCTGATGGTCTTTCATGTTCGGCACATTGATGATCTTGGTGAACCGCTCCGTCACCAGCCGGACCATGTTTGATCGGGTATCGTCTTCACCAAAAAAATCCACTTCCACATAGGTCTTGGGGTCGTAACCCAGGATGGAGCCGCGCGACATCTCGATCGCTGAAATGTTGACGCCGGCCGGAACATAGCGATCGTATTGCACGCTCGTAAGCTGGTCGGGAAAGCGCTCGTACAAGTAGATGTTCTGGGGCGGAATACTAAGCGCGGTCAGGTTGTCAACGATGGCGGTCACCACCTCTGGTGCCGATCGGATATACGGCGCTCCGGAACAGTTCAATTTGATGCCGACCACGTCCTTGGCATCAAAGAACCCTGCCCAGGCATCGCGATCGGTCTTGGTTCGGGTCAAGCTACGCATGCCGCGCGAAATCATTTCGCGCACCGTCTTCACATCCACTGCATTTGTTGCTGTATCGATAGATTTCTCGGCGTGCACACGCACCACTTTGCCGGGAAACCGCCCCGGCATTCCAGGGTGCTGGGAGTGCGGAAACGCGCTCACCGACCGATACGCAGGCGCGCTATCCAACACAGCGCCGCTCGCTGTCGCGGCAGTTGCCAGTTGTAGAAATTGACGTCGGTGCATTCTATATAAACGCGATCACATCCATTTCCACCAGCGAATCCCCGGGGATCCCTCCCGCTGGTGCTACTGTTGTGCGGACCGGTGGGTTCTCTCCAAACCTCCCTAGGAAAACTTCGTTCATCGCGGCGTAGTCTTTCAAGTCGTTCAGAAACACAGTCACTTTAAGAGCCTTATCCATTGATGAACCCGCTTGTTGCAACTGCTTGTCGATCTCTTTCAGAACGTGATCGGTATGCGCTTTGATGTCGCCCTTGAAATGCGCTCCGATCCCGGAGACGAATACCAGATTCCCGTAGGAGACCGCGCTCGAGAACAGCTTGCCTTTCCCATACACTTTCTTGGTGGGGCCAGTCTGCGCTTCAGCAGCCCCGGCGCCCGCCAGCCCGGCGACGGCGGTGGTCAGAAGTTTACGCCGATTGCTTTTTGTCATAACACTACAATATCTCGATTCCCAAGTACGTCAGGCGAGTTGGATCATGCCCCCTTGGCGTTCCGCCGCATCCAAACTGACCCGTGCCCGATGGCTCCCGCTATCGCCGTGTTGCGCGGGTCCGGTCAGACCAGCCAGGTACATAAGCCTCTCCACGTCGGCACCAGCGTATCTCGCTGCGGGCGGCCACCCACGTTTGGCAGCGTTCGCGCCGCGCACCCGGGCTAAGAGTCCTCTCAGTTTCGCGCTTGCGCTGACCTTGATCAGGGCCGTTGCTTGACTGCTTACGCCGGCTACGCTGGCCACCACCGTCTTGTCTCCGTCGGATAACGCTGTGGGAACTCTGACGTTGATTTGATACAGTCCAGGCCCCGCTAGCCCGGCAAACAGCACCTCGGCCGCAACTGCACCGATGTTTACGCTGACAGGATTGGCGGTCGCATAAACCCCCGTGAAGACTGTGCTCGTGTCCGCCGTCGAACTGGTCGGACCGAATCCTGTCCCGTAGAGCGCGATGATGTCACCCTGCCCTACCGCAGCCGCCGTGGTGTAACCTGGCTCAGCTGACCCGGTGCCGTTAATGATGGCGCCATCGGGATATCGAACAGCTCGAACATAGTTCGATAACACGGATAGGCCCGGAAGCACGGACTGCGTGGTGGTTGTCACGCTGTTCGATGTCCCCGCCGCGTTTGTCACTGATACCGAGACAGTC
>JBBSHP010000809.1:0-3148 GCA_038232555.1 Bryobacterales bacterium | reverse complement strand
ACACCTCGGACGGCAGCACGCCCAGCAGGACCCACGGGACGGACTTCAACGGCGGCTACACGAGCGTGACCTTTCCGAGCGGGACGAGCTTCACCCTCCGCGCCATGGCCTACCTGCCGGACAATAGCCTGATCGACTCACAGGAGCGCAGTGCCTTTTACTGCTATGTGGGTTCGGGAACACCGGCTACGCTCGCTGCCAACGGACGTGAAGTCACCTACAATCTCGACACGGCCGGCAACCGTGAAGACGGCGCGGGCCACCTGGGTATGGAAGTAAACGACAACGGCACGCTCCTCCCCTACACCTACACGGTTAACCGCATGAACCAGTATGCGCAGGCCAATAACACTGCGGTGACCAACAATCCCCAGCACGAGGTGGGCAGCTACGACGGGGTGAGCTACCAGTATATCGCCGATGGGCGCCTGGCTTATGCGGGGAAGGGGAACAGCCAATACCAGCTCGGCTATGACGCCTTCGGGCGCTGTGTGCGCCGGGTGAGCAACGGCGTCGCCACCTACTACGCTTACGATGGGGAGCGGCCGATCCTGGAGTACAACATTGATACCCAAAACAACAACAGCATCCAAGTCCTGGCGAAGAACACCTATGGGATCGGGATCGACGAGATCCTGATGCGCGACACCGGGACGCAGTACTACTATCACCAGGACCGGCTGGGCAGCGTGAGCGCGGTAAGCAACGCCTACGGCCAGGTGGCCGAGCAGTACAGCTACGATGCCTTTGGCGCGCCCACGGTCTACGGCCCGCCGGAAGCGAACAACCCGCGCGGGACCGAGCCCTTAAACCACATGAGCCAGATCAGTAATCGTTTCCTCTTTACCGGACGCGAGTGGGCCGCTGATTACGGCTTCTACGAGTATCGCAACCGGGCTTACAATCCTGCGCTCGGCCGCTTCATGAGCGAAGACCCCAAAGGCTTTGCCGCGGGTGACCGGAATCTCTTCCGCTACTGCGGCGGTGATCCGGTCAATCGGACTGATCCGATGGGGTTGGGCTGGTGATGGCAAGCTATACCTCCAAAACAAATTCAACCAGGGTGTCGAGGAGCAATCTTACGAATACCGGGGAGGAGCGGACAAACGCTTGGTAAAGAAGATTCGAGAGTATACCGATGACGGCGCCGTCGGCAGCGGACATGTCCATGCAAATCGCACCGCGCGAGTCACGTCGGACTTTTCACCGGACGATGTTAGGGTGGCCACGGGGAGAAAGGCTTCAAAAGGGGATGCTGGGCAGCGAGGAACGCCCGTGTGGAAGACCGTAGAAAAAACCGATCGAAATCATAGCGAAAAAGTCATCGAGCGACTCACCCCCCAAAAGGAGCCTGGAAGCCCACCAACTACCCAATACTTTTCCCAACAGGGGCAACAGATTGCTGCACCCAGAACGACGGCTTCGGCTGTCGAACCCCATGGCGAGGTCCTCGATAGCTCGGCAGGGGGGGAGAACTTCAGCATAGCTTTTAAGGTCTTTCGCCCATAATTGCCATGGGGAAAAATCTTTCGCTGCGTACTTCCAAAGCGCTTAGTAACAGGATTCAAATGCCTAAAAGGCTCCTCTTATTTTATGTCGTGATGATTGGCATGTGTCTCGCACGACCCAACTCATTCGCCGCTATTTCCATTTCACAACGGGATGACCACTTAGTTCCAGTTAACGAGTCTTTCAAAGACTCAGAAGGCAAACTTGCTGTGTACCGAAGATTAACGGAAGGCAAATTATTTGTCACCTCAGGGAACATGGCGCGGTTTCTACATTTACCCGGAATGGGGGGTGTCGAGACGGCGGTATCTATTTATCAAGACGGAGACAAGAAAGGGGGGCTAGCGGGCGGCTGCTGGCTGACGTTAACGCAGGCATCGCGCTTGCTCTGGACGTTCATGTGGCATGCCACCGATGAGAGCGGAAATTTACAATCAGTGGAAATTGAACGGAGAGATGTTCCACTACCCGAGACGACCGCCGAAGCCGTCCGTGAAGCATGGTTGGTCATGTTAATGCAGAGTAAGGAACCGTCGCGTCATTTAACCACGATTGATAGCAGCACTGAGATATATTCTGCAGTGAACAGGTCCGGGCGCATTCTTTCTGCGTGTTCACCTCCTTATGCGAGCGAGAATACTTCAGCGCTGTTAGACCTAACCAACAAGCTCATAGAATGCTGCTATCTAACGGCCACCGAACGGTCACAAAAGATCCGCGAATTGGAAACGGCAGCGCGGATTTTATCTGACAAGGCTCGTAAGCAGACGAGGAAGAGAGTCGTAGGGGGTCAGAGCTAACTATCGACAAAATTTTTCCCGGCCGAACGGCGTCATCGCCAAAGTCGGCGATCACGCCTGAGCGTCTCGAGGAGCGGTTCGGGGAGCTTGAGGGGTCAGAGCTTACTATTGACACTGCTGGCTGGATGTTGCTAAGTCAAGCACACGATGAGCAGGGGCCACAGCCCCCGATCAAAGGGCCGCCTCGCGTTCCGCCGTTTACCCAAGGCCCTTGGTAGAATGTCCCATATGTGCCGGTGGGTAACGCAATTGACCAACAAACGAGCGTCCAGAGTGGCCGAGGAATTTTACTGCGCAGTTCGTGAAAGAGAGGGCGAGGATCCCTAGGCAAAGTAATCGTGGTTGGCAGCGATTGCTTTCGAACCGAAACCGCCGAAGCGATGGATCATTTGCGACGTCACTGCACGTTTGGCTATAGACTTGTCCAGCGATACATTCGCGCGGTGGTTGCTGCTCCCAAGCCCATCAGCTTCGGTTTCGTTGCGGGTTTGTGCTTCGAAGTTCCAATGGAAAACGGCCATTGGCATGGAGTCCGGATCGTTTTGGTGCCGTTCTGGTTCGCGTCGCTGTGCTCGCTCGCATCTCTGAGTATCCGTTTTGGTTGTTCCGCAACCCGCGAGTGCAGCACGCGGCGTCGCGAGCCGAACTACGGTGTATGCAACTACTGGGCTGCCATCCAGACTACGTCAGGCAGCAGCAGTTATTCATCCAGCGCAAAGTGAAGCGATTGGGGTTCTGGTCTAAAGGTAAAGAGAGGTAAAGACGCCATACATGGAAAGCTAAGAGCTAAGGGGTCAGAGCTTACTATTGACACTGCTGGCAGTCAAACATTCACTATT
>JBBSHP010000808.1:0-3149 GCA_038232555.1 Bryobacterales bacterium | reverse complement strand
GTGTTGAATGAACTGCACCGGCGTGCTGGACGGACACCCGTTGGCTCCCCGGGGACTCAAGTTATCGCAGACGACAATTTGTTCGGAAGTGGCAGTGAAGCTGCCAGCCTGGCCATTTGTATTATTGCTACCGGGACGGGCCGACATCTGGAAGCCGTACACTCTTGCCTTTGAGTCTGTAATCGTTATCGTGAGGGCCCGCACTTCCCCGGGCGTATAGGTGCTGCCGGCGGAAGATGTCACTTGGACGTTCCCGCCGCCGCCATTCAGCGCGGAACCGACGTGGCAAGCCGATCTCGCACAAGTCTCATCCCCAGGCGCTCCTGAGAAGCGGGGTTCCGGCCCCGCGGCATGTGCGTAAAGAAGGCAGGAGCCGCCGCGACCATTATCGAGAGCAGAAGATGCAATTTATTCTTCATGGTTTGCGGCATAAAGAAGCCGAGTCATATATTGAGTCAACGAGTTAATGCAGAGCTTGGATTCGATTAAGGGCAATTACTCCTCCGAAACGTGGCGATCCGACGCGTATCCATCATCGACCCGGGAGCGGGATGACAATGCGGTATGATGGCGCCGCGTCCACCACTGCCGCGCTCGCTCAATTAAATCGGGCGGCCGAACAAACCCACGCGTTCTACTTCCCTACCCTCTCCCATGCCGAATATCGATACGTGCTTTCTACCATCACGCCGCCATTCACTAAGCGCCGGTACGTGAGCGATGCTGGCAACAGCGCTCCCTGCGTCACTGCATAATCCAGGCTTGCTTCATCCCGGATCTCGTTATCCTTCAACTCGCGCGTTGAATTCAGAGTGATGCGCAGAGGAAGGTAGTCGCCCTGCCGTACCAGAATTTCCCCTTGCAGTTTCTGGGCTACCTTCTTCCTGCCGTCCACAATCCTTAGCGCCTGGTTCCCGCCCACCTGTTGGAACGCAATCACGAGCGCAGCGTCTGCACCCACGCGCGACGGCGTCGTCTGTTCGAAAGTATATTTGTCGAGGTTTCTCCTGGTGAAGAGCAGCAGCAGTTGGCCGAAATCGGTGGCAGTGCCGGCCAGCGACTTGTCTTCGAACTGCTTCAGCAGATCTTCTCGCGGACCATCGTCACGAGACTTGATCTGCGCAACCAGCGCTGACTTTGCGTCAGACTCCTCCTCCAGCGACTTGCCATCGATCTCGTAAATCCGCCGGAATTCACGCAAGGCTTCCGGCGCGCGACGGAACGTCCCCAACGCATACCACGACAGGATCTCCTGCGATTTGGACTCGTCCTTGCGCTTTGGATCAAGCGTGCCATTCCTTTTGCGATGGACCAGCAGAACCTGTTGATGGATTGTCTCCCGCCCTAGAAACCCGGGCGCTGTTTGCCAAAACATAGCCGCTTCCCGCACCAGCCTGTACAGCGCCTCCTGTAACTTTGGATCGTCTTGCGCGGGTGTGGGAAGATGGAGAATTGCAAGGCTTAGCGATAGTCGCGTCCACAGCAACAACAGCGGCCGGAAACTTCGTCCCATTGTTCTGATTCTAACCACTGGACGGAACTGCCCATAACGCTTACAAGTTGCGCATCGGCGGGATCGCAGCTAGAATCAATGAGTTTGAACACAGTTCAGGAGGATTCATGTCGGTTGCACAGAGAGTAAAACAGATCATCGTCGAGCAGTTGGGAGTGGATGAGAACCAGGTGGACGACTCCGCTTCGTTCGTCGATGACCTGGGAGCCGATTCGCTCGATATTGTCGAGTTGGTGATGGCTTTTGAAGAGGCGTTCGACATCGACATTCCAGACGAGGATGCCGAGAAGATCGCCACGGTGAAAGACGCCATCGATTACATCGAAGCTAAGAAGAAGTAAGAACCTTCGGAGCTGATGTTGCAGTCAAATTTCGGACAGGCGGACTTTCGGCAGTTCGAGTTTCGCCAAAGAAGAGTGGTGGTGACGGGCGTAGGCCTGCTGAGTTCCATCGGGATCGGCACGGAAGAGACTTGGCGGGCGATCCGCGACGGGAAAAACGGCATCACGCACATCGAGCAGTTCGACGCGGCGGCCTTCAATTCCCGGATCGCGGGTGAGGTGAAGCACTTCGATCCGCTCCTCTACATCGAGAAGAAAGAAGTTAAAAAGATGGGGCGCTTTATCCAGTTCGCCATCGCGGCGACGGATTTCGCACTGGCCCAGTCCGGCCTGAAAGTGGACCCGCTGCAGGCCGATCGCACTGGCGTTTACATCGGTAGCGGCATCGGTGGTTTTGAAGTCATCGAGCGAGAGCACAAGATCTTCCTGGAAAAAGGCCCCAGCCGAATTTCACCTTTCTTCATTCCCGCTACCATCATTAATCTGGCATCGGGTTACGTTTCCATACGCACGGGAGCGCAAGGCCCGAACTCGGCCACCGCAACGGCCTGCACCACCAGTGCTCACTCCATCGGGGATTCGTTCCGGCTGATTCAACGAGGCGACGCTGACGCGATGATCTGCGGGGGCTCTGAGGCCTGTATCACTCCCATGGGGGTGGGTGGATTCGCCGCGATGCGTGCCCTTTCGCAACGCAACGATGAGCCGCAACGCGCCTCGCGGCCCTGGGACAAAGAACGCGATGGCTTCGTAGTGGGCGAGGGCGCCGGAATACTGGTTCTGGAAGAACTGGAGTCAGCCCAGGCACGTGGGGCCGTGATCCTGGCGGAAATCACCGGTTACGGCATGAGCGCCGACGCTTTCCATATCACCACCCCTTCCGAGGACGGCGACGGAGCCTTTCGCGTGATGCGCAATGCGTTGCGGGATGCGCGCATTGAGCCGTCCCAAGTGGACTATGTGAACGCACATGGGACTTCGACCGAAGTAGGCGATAAGACGGAGACGGTGGCCATCAAACGCGCCTTCGGCGAACATGCTTACAAGCTGGCGGTGAGTTCCACCAAGTCGATGACCGGCCACCTGTTGGGTGGCGCGGGAGGCTTGGAGGCCGGCATAACCGCGCTCGCAATTCGCGATCAGATTGCGCCGCCGACGGTGAATTACGAGTTTCCCGATCCCGAGTGCGATCTCGATTACGTGCCGAATCACGCACGACCCATGCGCATCGATTATGCGCTCTCGAACTCATTTGGATTCGGGGGCACCAATGGATGCCTGATCTTTAAGCGGTT
>JBBSHP010000807.1:0-3150 GCA_038232555.1 Bryobacterales bacterium | reverse complement strand
AATTAAGCGGGACCGTCGAACCACCTCAAGAAGCGATCCTGGAGCGGCAAGCGATGGCCTTTGCCGAAAGCTACCTCCGTCACTTTGAATAACGTTGGCCTGTCCCTGAAGCGGTGTTCTTGAAGCGAGCCGGCCTAACCACTCGGGCCGTTCTGCTCGCAGGTTTTGGCGGACTGCTCGCGTTGATGGGATTCGCCGGGATCGATGCGGTCCGCATATTGCGAGTCATCCAGGGCCGCAATGACGCGATCCGTCACAATTTTCTAGCGAGGAACGATGCACTCGAGCAGATCCGTTCCGATCTTTATCTCTCGGGAACGTACGTTCGAGACTACCTGCTTGATCCGGACCACGCGGCAGCCGAACGCCACCGGGCCAGTCTGGAACAGACCAAGCTCCGCATGGCAAAGGCAATCGTTGCCTACCACCAGCTCTTACCCGCGCCAGAGGCTCCGGCCTTCTCGAACCTGCGTCTGGAATTGGACCAGTACTGGAATGCTCTCGACCCGATCTTGCGCTGGAGTCCACGGCAGCGGGCCCAGTTCGGATATGCCTTCCTGCGCGACGATCTTTTTCCGCGGCGCACCAACATGCTTCTCATCGCGGGCCGAATCGCCGCTATTAACGAGCAGCAGTTGACGGCCGGAAACCGGCAGGTGGGTGACTTGTTCTCCCAATTCCGGACACGCTTGGGAGTCACGCTCGCAATTACCCTGGGTGTCGGAGCCCTGCTCGCAGCGTTCAGCATGGCCCGCATTCTCGGACTAGAGCGGCAATCGTCCGCCCGCTACCAGGAAATCGCCACAGCGCGGCTGGAATTGCAGGACCTATCCGCGCGGCTGGTAGAGGCGCAGGAGACCGAACGACGCGCCATATCGCGGGAGCTGCATGACGAAGTGGGTCAATCCCTGTCGGCTCTGCTGCTGGAGCTTGGCAACTTGTCGGCGGCGCGCCCGGAACACTGGCGTGGGCATCTCGATACGATAAGGACACTGGCGGAGAACTGCGTAAACGTGGTGCGCAACATGGCCCTGCTGCTGCGGCCTTCCATGCTGGATGATTTCGGCCTGTTACCGGCTCTGCAATGGCAAGCGCGCGAAGTGTCCAAAAGAACGGGAATGCGCGTGAACATAGCAGCCGAGAATGTTTCGGAGGATCTGCCGGAAGACCATAAAACCTGTGTCTACCGGGTAGTGCAGGAAGCGCTTCACAACTGCTCGCGTCATGCCGCAGCTACCATGGTTCGCGTGACTGTGAAGCAGGAGCCGAATAGTATTCATGTCGCCGTGCAGGATGACGGGAAAGGTTTCGAGCCGCGCCAGAGGGGTCTTGGCCTGCTGGGCATGGAGGAGCGCGTCAGTCATTTAGGAGGTAGGTTCCAGGTGGCATCCACACCCGGCCACGGGACCATTTTGAACGTCATGCTACCGCTCGCATCATGAAGCAAACTCGCATACTGCTGGCGGACGACCATACCATCATGCGCAAAGGCTTGCGGCTCCTTCTGGAACGCCAAGCCGGATTCGAAGTGATCGGTGAAGCCGCCGACGGTCGCGAAACCGTTGAGATGACGGATACGTTGCGCCCGGATGTAGTCGTTCTCGACATCGCTATGCCGAATCTGAACGGCATTGAAGCTGCGCGTCAAATTGCACTGAAGCTACCGGCCCCGGCTGTCGTCATTCTTAGCATGCACTCCGATGAGAGCTATGTTTTACGCGCTCTCAAAGCAGGCGCTCGCGCTTATCTTTTGAAGGATTCTGCCGAGTCCGATCTGATCGGTGCGATCAAGGCCGTGAGTGAAGGTAAAGCCTTCTTCAGTCCTGCTATCAGCAAGACGTTAGCGGACGAGTATGTGCACCGGTTACAGCAGCGCGGTGTCGATGACAGCTACGAACTCCTGACTACGCGGGAGCGCGAAATCCTGCAGTTAGTGGCGGAGGGTAAATCCAACAAAGATATTGCAAACCTGCTCAGCCTCAGCTTGTACACAGTGGAGACACACCGCGGAAACATCATGCAGAAGCTGAACCTGCATAGCGTTCCGGAACTTATTCTGTATGCCGTCCGGAAAGGCGTGATTTCGTAGCCGGCCACGCGAACTCAAGCGTGTGGATCAATTCTTCATCCTGGATCGGCTTGGCCACCACGTCGTAGCCGCCCTGCTGAATCACTTCTTCCCAGAGATAGTCGTCCATCACCCGGCTGGCAAGCACCACGCCGGCGCAATTAGGCTGGGATGCAAACTGCCGTAGGGACGGACGCCAGTCCGGGGGGGCTAGATCGCGATCAAGGACTACGATCACCGAACCTGAGAGGGGGAGTCCGGCGAGCCCGGAAGCCACTGTGTCCGCCAGCGTGAGATGCCACCCCTTGTGTGCGGACAGCCGGCGTAATGACTCTCCCGCTTCGCTCTGCACCACGGCCAAGACAGTCATCGGAGGTCGCCCGCTTGATACGCCAGGATAGCGCGTTGGGTCTGATAATCGTAACGGGCCCTCGCGCCGGCGATCTCTGCCGAGGTCTGGTTGAGCTGAGCCTGGCTCAGTTCCACAATCGTCCCCAGCCCGAGATCGTAGCGCGCCTGCGCCAAGTCAAGCCCCAGCCGGGCCTGGGCCACCAACTGCTGCGTGATCCCGACCCGATCCAATGCGTTGACGACGTTCAGATAAGCGACGCGGACGTCACGCGCGACGCGGTTCTCGTACTCTTTTATGCGCTGCTCCGCTGCCTGTACGCGGAACTCGGCTTCGGACCGCCGCGCCAGGAAAAGGCGTCCGTTCAGAATCGGGATGCTGATGTTTAATCCGGCCGCTGCCCACCGGTTCTGCAGCGCGTCCACGTGCGCCGGTGTGTAGCCGAGCGATGCCACCGTTGAGATTGTTGGATACATAAGATCATGCTCGGCTGCTGCAAAGCGCTGTGCAGATTCCTGTTGAAGACGGAGGCTGGCCAGCTCCGGGCGCTTCCGGATAGCCTGCGTAATCAGATGATTCAGATCGCTTGGCAGATTCTCGGGCAGGGGTTCGTCGGCGAGTTCAAACTCTTGCTTGGTGCCATACCCGAGCACATAGGAGAGGCTGGTCAGAGCGGAGTCGTACTCGTTCTTGGTATCGGAAAGGGTCAGCTTGGCTTCGGATAAGTTGACTT
>JBBSHP010000806.1:0-3154 GCA_038232555.1 Bryobacterales bacterium | reverse complement strand
TGCTCGGCGACAAACCAGACCTGAAGCTCGTTCGTTCGAACCACGTCGCTGACCAATAGATCGTTGGTGCCATCATCACCGGCGTCTGCGGCTATCTTTGCTGCGGCCCGGCTCTCCCTGAGGATGATTTCGTGGGCTTCGAGCAACCGCGAAATCTGAACAGGAACTTCTTCGCGTCCGCGCGGAGGCCGCTCGATTTTGGTTGTCTCCGCCACATCCGCGGCCATTGCAAGACTAATTCCACCAAGCAGCTGGATTCGCTCCGCAATGGTATCCACGAGTTCGTTCTGCTCTTCGTAGTGCTTATCGAAGAGCAAGTGAAGTTGATAAAACGTATGGCCGGCCACTTGCCAATGGTGCTTCTTATATAAATCACGCAATGTGATCGTGTCCGCCAGAACTTGATTCAACGATTCAACGCTCTGTTGGCATACATCCTCATCCAGCCCGATGGGCAATCGGGCGACGCTGCCGTAGGCTTGAATCTCTTTTCCATGCTGTCCGATCAATGGACGGGCACGTTGATTGTCTTTGGGTTGGGTTTTAGTACGCATGAGAGGCTCCTGTATGCCTAGATGCCCTCCGCGCGGGATCTGCTTCAGGAACTTTATGCCGGAAAAGCGACCTCAATGGCAATCTGGCCGCTCGCGATGATATATGATTAGACAATTCCGATTACACGAGGGGTGGATAAGCATGCCAAGAGTCGCGTTTCTGGTGGGAGTGTTGTGCATGGCAGGGGCGGGTGTCTCGGCCCAGACTGTCGGAGAGATCACCGGAGAGGTAAAAGATCCCAGCGGTGCGAATGTTTCCAGCGCGTCCGTGACTGCCACCAATACGGCTACCAATGTGTCGCGGTCGACGGCAACGAACAGCGCGGGAGTGTATAGCTTTCCCGATCTCGCGCCCGGCACGTATCAGGTTAAGGTAGTGGCTCCGGGCTTTGACACCGTGGTCAAGACCAAGATCGAGTTGCAGGTGCAGCAGACCGCCCGCATCGATTTTACGCTTTCGGTGGGGCAAACAACCCAGACCATCGAGGTGAGCGCTTCGGCCGTATTGCTTAACACGGAAGACGCCACGGTGGGCACCGTCATCGAGGAAAGACGCATTACTGAGTTGCCGCTGAACGGCCGCAATTTCTTCAGTCTCGTCGCGCTGAGTCCCAATGTCACGTTCGGATTTAGCCCGGCGCAGCAGGCCAGGCGGGCGGCTGGGTGGCACACGCGCCCAGCTCACCATGTCGTTGGCCGGTGCCCGTGCCACGTGGGCTAATTACACTCTCGACGGCATTACGAATACCGACGTCGATTTCAATACCTACATCGTGCTGCCCTCGGTGGATGCTCTGCAGGAATTCAAGGTTCAATCCGGGATTTACCCAGCCGAGTTCGGCCGCGAAGCGGGGCAGGTGAACGTGTCCACCAAACCTGGCACTAACGCCTACCACGGAACGTTGTTCGAATTCCTCCGCAACAACGCTCTGGATGCCAGGGATTACGATTTCAACTCCGCCACCCGTTCGGCCACCAATCCTTCACCGAAAAGTACGCCCTACCGCCAGAATCAATACGGCTTCACGCTGGCCGGGCCGGTTCAGATTCCGAAGGTGTTTAACGGAAAGAACCGCCTCTTTTTCATGTCGAACTTTGAGGGTTTCAAGTCGCGCCGGACCACCACGTCTTTTGCGACCACACTCACCGCTGCCATGCGCGCCGGCGACTTCTCAGCGATTCCTACCCCATTGCAGGATCCGCTCACACGCACGGGAACCTTTCCTAACATCACCAGCGACGCCTTCCCGGGCAATCAGATTCCCAAAGAGCGCTTCGACAAAAACTCGGTCCTTTTGATGAGCAAGTTCTTCCCGTTGCCGAATCAACCCGCTCAGGCGGGGCTGCCGAATCGCAACTATCAGTATCTGGTGAAGACGCCGGTTGACAAGAACCAGTTCAATCAGCGCATCGACTTCAATCAAAAGCAAAACTCGCAATGGTTCGGACGCTATAGCTGGACAGACGAACTCACTATCAACCCCGGCCTTACCACCGACGGATCCAGCACTTACACCAGAGCAAGTCAATGGGTGCTGTCCAATGTCCACATCTTCTCCTCGACCAAAGTGAATGAGGCGCGGTTTGGCTACAACTCGCTGTTCAACAATATCGCTCAGCAACTGGCAGGGATTGAAGACGTGGATGCGGAGATCGGGATACCGATCAAGGTGGCTGATAAGAATTCCTGGGGCATCCCTAACATTCAGCTTTCTCAAAATCTGACCAGTTTCGGAAATGCCACCAGCAGCCCCTTTCAGATCAATGACAAGGTATTCCAGGGCGTGGACAACTTCTCCTGGATTATCGGGAAGCACTCGTTACGCATGGGCGGCGAGTACCGCTACAACCAGTTCCCTCAGGTCGGAAACGAATTTCCGCGCGGACAATTCTTTTTCAACGGGCAGTTCACCAACACCATTAGCCCCAGTGGCGCGCAGAGCGGCGGTTACTCAGGCGCGGACTTCCTGCTGGGTGCCATGAATAACTCCATCATCGCCGTCGCCCTGGTTTCGGCCGATTTCCGCAATTCCGAATGGGCAGCTTACCTCGACGATACCTGGAAACTGCGGCCGCACCTGACCATCAGCGCCGGCCTGCGGTGGGAGGTGGCGCAGCCCATGTTAGACGCGTCGGGTCGCGAGGTGAGTGTGCAGCTTAACGACTCCCTTGCTTCCGTACCGAATGTAGCCGACTTGAGTAAACATCCCGTGTATGTGCGTGCGGGCACGGGCAATTTTTACGAAGGACTCGATTTCCGCTACAGACCCTACTGGGCCGCTCAAGGCGCGACCGTCCCCGGATCCCCTCCTTTCCAGGTCGCCAGAGACGGTCGTCTGGGATCGCGGCTGATCCAAACCAATTACGGCAACTTCGCCCCGCGGCTCGGGATTGCGTGGAGCCCGTCGGACAAATGGGCCATCCGCACGGGTTTCGGTATCTTCTTTTCACAGGAAAGCAAGAATTCCATCTTCGATCTGAATCGTGGATTGGGAGGCCGAACAGGTCAAGTGGCGCCTACGACGTACGGGAAGCCAACCTTCGGGTACACCAATTTCATCGACGCCTCGTCGCTTCCGGTGACTCTGCCCGTCGGCCTC
>JBBSHP010000805.1:0-3154 GCA_038232555.1 Bryobacterales bacterium | reverse complement strand
ACCGATGCCGCCGCTGACAGGTTCGACGAATTTCAGGTGACTCCCCTTCGTCTCACCGTCTGAAAACACTCACTTCTGCCACGGGCTGCTAGGGGGTCAGAGCCGAAATGACGCTGCCAGAAGCCGTCGCCTAAGACCACGACTGGCTCCGCGCCCGCAGCTTCGTCCCGGGCCGGATCAAGCATCCTTCCGAGCCTTGCGGTCGCACCGAGCTCGTTGAAGAAATTTGCGGTAACAAAATAAGCGTCGAGTTGCTTCTCTTCGCCCTCAATCGAAAGTCTGGTGAGGTTTGATGCCAGCACGGCTGAGAGGGTTCTGGAATGTTGGCGGAAGAATGCCATTTCAGGATAGGGCAAGGCGAAGGCGTAACTTTGTAGAGCACGTCGGTGGAATCGCAGTAGTGTGCCCGGATCGCGGACCTTTAGCGGTCTTAAGACCATCAAATCAAAGAAGCCGAAGGCTGTTACGTTGACGCCGATGCCGAGCGCCAGCATCAGGACCGCCGCGAGCGTGAACACGGGCGATTTTCGCAACATTCGGGCTGCGTAGCGCAGGTCCTGACAGAAGCGATCGATCCAGGTCCAGCCCCACGCGTTGCGGGCGTCTTCACGGAGGCGGAGCGCGTTACCAAAGTTGTGCCTGCCTTCGCGCGCTGCCATTTCACGATGAAACCCCATGTCTTCAACCAGCTCCCGATCGAAGCGGCGTCGTTGCAGCAGATATCATAGGCGGCGAAATAGATCTTTCATCGGATGTTCCTCTAGGCGGTACGCAGCACGGCTTGAATCGCTTCGTGCGCGCGGTCATACTCAGACAGCTCGGTTTGGAGCTGCTTGCGGCCAGCGGGCGTAAGCCGGTAGAAACGAACCTTGCGATTTGTCTCCGAGATACCCCATTCAGACGTTGCCCAGCCTTTGAGCAAAATCCTCTGAAGCGTCGGATAAAGTGCTCCTTCCTCCACCCGCAGCACCTCCGACGAGAGTACATGAATTCGCTGAGCGATGGCGTAGCCGTGTAGAGACCCCGAGCGGAGGACACGCAGGATGAGCAACACCAGCGCGCCAGAAGGCATTTCTGCTTTAGGCATAATATTGTTATGGGTATGATAGCTGGGGGTCGTGCTGCCTGTCAAGAGCAGATGGCCCGTCGACCCTACTTCGGCATGGGTAGATAAAAATGACTAAGTTCCGGCCGAAGTCAGGACTTCGTCAGAGGATCGCAGTCTCCGCACCGGCGACCAGAGCAGCCATCCGATGGTGAGCGTGGTCAACGCAACCGAGACCGCGATGGTTTGACGCACGCCGATCCAACTCGCCAATAGCCCTCCCGCGAGAGCGCCCAGCGGCATCATGCCGCGCGCCAGCAACTGCATGGCGGCATTCACACGACCCAGCACGTGCCCGGGAGCGGCAATCTGGCGAAGCGTCATCTCATTCAGGAAATAGATGGCATAACCGAAGTCGCCGATCAATTGTTGTGCGAGCAAGAAAGTCATCACGGATGCGCTACGCCCGTGAGCCAGCGGCAGCAGGCTGGTGCCGATGGCGATCATGACGGCCGATCCGATCAGAGCTCTGCCTAGTCCGAACCGCCGGACCAAGTATCCCGACAGCACCGTTCCGAGCGTGCCGCCCACGCCCCCCATGGCGATGGCAATTCCGAGTGCAGCCGGCTGAAGATGCAGCACATCCACTGCATACAGAATGTACAGCGATGCCATCGGACCCACAAAGAAGAAGAACGTCACCGATCGTGCAGCTAACGGCCGCAACAACGGATGGGCCCAGATGAATTGCATTCCCCCCAGGGTCTCCGTCCAGAGGTCCTGGTGTTGGTGGTGAAGCGGCTCCGGTTCGGGTTTACGGATGAGCAGCACCATCAGAGCCGAAAACAGAAACGATGCAGCGTCCAACAGAATCGCGATAGGCGCCGTGATCAGTTGGACCAAAACTCCCGTCATGCCGGGTCCGACAATCTCAGCAGCCGTACTGCTGAACGTCAGCCGGGTGTTGCCCTCCAGCAATTGCTCCGGTTGAACAAGCGAAGGCAGATATGTTTGGTTCGCCACGTCGAAAAAGACGGTGAGCACTCCGGCCAACGCCGCTACGGCGTACAGTTGGGCCATGCTGAGCCAGTGCCACGATGCCGCCAGCGGGATCGTACTCAGTATGAGTGCGCGGCCCACGTCGGCTCCGATCAGAATTGGTCGGCGGCGCAGCCGCTCCACCCACACGCCCGCGGCCAACCCGAAGATCAACACTGAGATTCCGCTCAAAGCGGCTAGGACGCCCATCTGGGCAGGGTCGGCGTGCAGCACCAGCAGAGCCGTATATGGCAGCCCCTCGCGGGTGATTCGCGAGCCTAACTCGGATATGGTCTGGCCAGCCCACAGCTTCCGAAAATCGCGGTGCCCCCACAGCGTGATAGACTTCTTCGTGTCCATGAAACTAACCTTAGCCGCTGAACTCCTTGCTGAATTTCTCGGGACGCTGGTCCTCATCCTGTTTGGCAACGGCGTTGTTGCCATGGTCGTACTGTTTGGGCATAATGTTCCGGGCGAGATCGTGAACGGCGGGTACACCAATATCACCCTGGCCTGGGGGCTCGCGGTCACCATGGGAATCTACGTAGCAGGCAAGACCACCGGAGCTCATCTGAATCCCGCGGTTACAGTCACACTGGCAGCGTTCCGCGGCTTTCCCTGGCGCAAAGTGCTCCCATATTCTATCGTGCAGGTGGCAGGAGCATTCGTCGCCGCGGCTTTAGTTTTCTGGAACTATCATCCGGCGTTTTTGAAAGCCGATCCCGCCCTGGACCACACCGCGGGCATCTTCACGACCTTTCCCGCATTTCCCGATTTTCCCTCGGCTGGACTGCTGGACCAGGTGATCGGCACGGCTCTGTTGTTGCTGCTGATTTTCGCGATCACCGATGAACGCAATCAGCCACCCGGCAATCTCGGCCCGCTCATGATTGGTGCGATTGTGGTTGTGATTGGCATGTCGTTCGGCGGAATGCACGGGTATGCGATCAACCCGGCTCGTGACCTCGGTCCCCGTCTATTAACTGTCTTGGCGGGCTTTAAGAATAACGGGCTCACGGATGGCGGCTACGTTTTCTGGGTGCCGATTGTGGGTCCCATACTCGGCGGATT
>JBBSHP010000804.1:0-3159 GCA_038232555.1 Bryobacterales bacterium | reverse complement strand
TGAGCATACGCAGCTTCCTGGTGGCGCAAACCAAGGACCGATCGGATGAATATACCCGGCTTCTTGCCACATCGCTCCGGTCCTTTTTCCGCTTCCTGTTTTTCAGTGGCGTGATAGCGCGAGACCTTTCCGGTTCCGTCCCGATGGTTCGGAAGTACCGCATGTCGGCGCCGCCTTCATTTCTTTCGCCCGAACAAACCGAGCGCATTCTGACGGCGACGGAGAGATCAACATCGACCGGACGACGCGACTATGCTGTGCTGCTTCTACTCGCTCGGCTCGGCCTTAGAGCCGGAGAAGTAGCTTCCCTCGAACTCGGCGATATTCGATGGCGGGCTGGTGAGATCGTCATCCGCGGCAAAGGCCGGATGGTAGACCACTTACCATTGGTCCGCGACGTCGGCGAAGCTCTCGCCACTTACATTCGCGAGGACCGTGGCATTAGTTCATCCCGGCGGATCTTCCTCCGGACCTGGGCACCTCGAGTTGGGCTGACCGGTCCGGCGGCCGTTGGACACATTGTTCGGCTGGCGCTTACCAGAGCAGGGGTTCAGCGCTCGGGCCGCGGTGCTGCCCATCTGTTCCGGCACGGTTTAGCGACGAAGATGATTCGGCATGGCGCTTCGATCCCGGAGATCGCCGAAGTACTCCGTCATCGCTCGCAGAACACCACCGCGATTTACAGCCACGTATCCTTCGAGGCCCTGCGCACGGTTGCCCAACCCTGGCCGGCCGCGGGAGGTATTCGATGATCGCGATAGGAGATGCCCTCACAGAGTATGTGGCGCTCCGACGGGCGCTCGGCACCAAACTTCAAGAACCCGCGCGGACACTGGGTCACTTCGTGAAATTTCTCGAACAGGAACGAGCGGAGTTCATCACATCGGAACTGGCGCTCCGTTGGGCCATGGAACCAAAAGGTGTTCAACGCGCCACATGGGCGCGGCGGCTCGGCATGGTTCGACGATTCGCTGCCTGGTTCAGCACGATTGACGTCCGCACTGAAGTGCCACCACACCGGCTCCTCACGCCCCGCCGAAGGCGGAACAAGCCCCATATCTTCACTGAACAGGAAATCGGCCGGTTGATGGCGGAGGCTGCCCGGCTCGCTTCGCCGACAGGATTGCGGGCTCTGACTTATACAACCCTCATTGGTCTTCTCACGTCCACCGGCATCCGCCCAGGGGAAGCGCTGGCAATCAAAAAATCCGACGTTGACCTTGAGACCGGTATTCTTGCGATTCGGCAGACCAAATTCGGAAAATCCCGCTTCGTGCCCGTCTCGGATTCCACGCGTGTTGCTCTTCAGGACTATGCAAAGCAGCGTGACAGCCTGTGCATGCGCCGCCGGACCGACACATTTCTTGTCTCGGAACGCGGTGGGCGGTTATTGGGCTCTGCTGCCCGACGCACGTTTGCCAGGATGTCCTGTGTTGTTGGATTACGTTCCCCCACTGGAAGCCAAAGCATCGGGCGCGGGCCGAGACTCCAGGATTTTCGCCACTGTTTTGCAACGCGAAAACTCATCGAGTGGTATCGAGCCGGGGTTGACGTCGGGCGCGAGTTGCCAAAGCTGGCAACCTATCTCGGACATGTTGATGTCGCCCACACCTACTGGTATCTGGAAGCTGTTCCGGAACTCCTCCAACTGGCCACCGAGCGTCTGAGCGGGCACCGGGCCGGAGGTGAGCGATGAAGGCTTCCAGCCTGCAGTCCCTCATTCAGCTCTTCTTCACCGATCGATTATTGAAGCAACTGGGCGTAAGCCCGCATACTGTATCGGCTTACCGTGACGCCTTCCGGCTGCTGCTCCGGTTCGCATCCGAACGCCTCGGACGCGTACCCTCCGAACTGCGAATGGAAGATCTGGACGCATCGTTCCTGGGGACGTTCCTCGATTATCTTGAAAACGTTCGCGGTAACTGTACGCGGACACGAAACAACCGTTTGGCGGCTTTACACGCCTTCTTTCAGTACGTATCCATCAGCGAACCAGCGCTTGCACTGCACTGCCAACGTATCTTGGCGATTCCTTCGAAGCGGCATGAACGAGGTCCGGTCGCTTTCCTGACGGAGGAAGAGAGCGCCGCTCTTATAGCAGCACCCGATCTCGGCACATGGATCGGAAGACGTGACCGGGCGCTTCTCCTCCTGGCCGCTCAAACAGGCCTCCGCAATAGTGAACTCACGTCGCTTCGACGGCAAGACGTAGAGATCGGCTCAGGCGCCCACGTCCGCTGCCTCGGCAAAGGCCGAAAGATGAGATGCACTCCACTCCGCCCAGACGTGACCGCAGTACTCAAAGAATGGTTATCCCGGCAGCAAGCCAAACCAGATGATCTCGTGTTTCCGAGTTCACATGGAGGCAGACTGAGCGCTGACGCCCTGCAGCGGCTCGTTACGAAACATGTCACGACCGCTCGTCAAACCTGCCCTTCGCTCAATCCCAGGACAATCACGCCTCATACCCTGCGCCACGGCGCCGCCATGGCGCTGCTTCGTCGCGGCGTGGATCTCAGTGTCATTGCTCTCTGGCTGGGTCATGAATCGACCGAGACGACTCAGATCTACCTTCACGCCGATATGGAACTCAAGGAAAAAGCACTGGCGCACGCAACATCTACCAGCGCGCCACCAGACCGGTTCCGCCCGGAAGATTCACTGCTCGCCTTCCTGGAAGCGTTGTGATTATGCCGCGTCACAGAAGCACGAAAATACGATCTCCCTCGCAGACGGGCCATCCACGTAATCCCGGCGCGGCATAATCCTGGAGTCGGCATAACATCTGCGAACGCGCGCTCAAGCGCGCCGTGCTGCATCGCAAAAATGCGCTGTTCTATCGCACGCTGCATGGCTCCCAGGTGGGCGACCTGTTCATGAGTCTGATCCACACCTGCGAACTGTGTGACGCCAACCCCTTCGATTACCTCACCGAATTGCAGCGCCACGCGGCGGAACTTTCCGCCAGCCCCTCGCAATGGATGCCCTGGAACTATCGCGGCCATCCGGCCTAAAATCATAGCTTTCGGCCACTCTCTTTTACACTCCGGGAATGCCCACAAAACGGATGTTTCCGCAGTCACAATCGAAGAAGGTTTTAGGCCACCTCCTGCGCGTCGGCTTGTACGCCCGCGTTTCTACTTACGATCAGAAGACTTT
>JBBSHP010000803.1:0-3161 GCA_038232555.1 Bryobacterales bacterium | reverse complement strand
TGCCGGATCTCCCCCGGCGGCACGGCGCCGTGCCCGATATCGTTGTCGGGGCCGCTCCGGGGCATGTAACGCTGGGCCCCAACGCCAGCGACTGCGGCCGGAATGTTCGCCCTCTCATACTTCTTCATCCAGCGCGGGGGCGGGTCATAGGGACTATGCGGCCGGATAAAAGATACTTTCAGGAAAAACGGCTCAGGCCTTTGATAAGTCCGCAGGAAGTTCACAGCCGTGTCGCCGGTCCAGGTGGTCGGGTGCAGCCGTTCCGGCAAAACGAATGCTTTGCCGCGATAATCGTTCCAGCCGAGACCGGTCGCGTGTGGGTTCCCAGTAGGTAGCTGCGACCAGAACCACGCCTCGTAATCGCAGCGCTCTTCCGGGGACGCCTGCAGTTTCGGATCGTGCTCGGCCTTATCGAACCAGTACGTGCAATGCTCATCCAGCAGCATCTGATGATAACCGTGCGAGTTGCGGATCGGATTGAAATGATTTTTCCCGATGGCCGTTGTGTAATAACCCGCCTCAGCCAGCGCTCGGGGCTTTTCGAGCGGGTAGCGCGACGCCATGGCTGTCATCCCCAGCATTCCGTGGTGCCAGGGCGATAGTCCAGTCAGCAGGGCCGAACGCGCCGGAGTGCAACTCGGCACCGAGGTATACGCGCTCGTGAACCTCACACCCTCACTGGCCAGCCTGTCCAGGTTCGGCGTCTGTATCGCTGGATTGCCATAACAGCCCAGGCAATCGGATCGCAACTGGTCCGCCATCAGGAACAGGATGTTCGGCCGGGATCTCTTCGCCCCGGTGTCTGGCGTGGGAGCTTGC
Organism: Bryobacterales bacterium; assembly: GCA_038232555.1. Classification (GTDB taxonomy): domain Bacteria; phylum Acidobacteriota; class Terriglobia; order Bryobacterales; family Bryobacteraceae; genus JBBSHP01. The sequence continues at coordinate 2,342 of JBBSHP010000803.1, read as the reverse complement.
GCGGCCAGAGCCGATGTCACTCCCAACTGAAAAAAATTGCGCCGATTCATACGACCCGTTTAGAACAGGACCTTCAAGGCGAACTGAATCTGACGCATATCGGTGGACAGCCCCGTGATCGTCGCTCCTTGGGCAATGTCTACGCGGGCATTCGGGTGGGCGAATTGGGGGTGGTTGAGCACGTTGAACGATTCGGCCCGGAACTGCACCTGCCCGCCTTCGCCGATGAACCGCAGCGGGAAGCTCTTGAAGATACTCGCATCCAGGTTGGTTCCCCCCGGGCCGATCAGAATATTCCGGCCCGCATTGCCGAAGTTGAACGGCGTGGGAGCTACGAATGCATTTTTATCAAACCAGTTCGATATGGAGCGCTGATCGGAGCCGAGGTTGCCGTCAGCAACCCGGTTGGGTCGAGCTGCACCCGTATTGGCGGTGCTGGTGCCGAGTGTAGGCGTAAACGGCGTGCCGCCCCGCACCGTGAGAATGCCGTTGAGCTGCCAGTTTCCGACCACAGCATTCACCAACTTGTTGCCGATATTCAGCAAGCGGCCATTCCCCACCGGGAGATCGTAGAGCACACTGGACACGAAGCGCTGACGCATGTCGCTTGACGACAGGCTGCGCTCGGCCATCACGTTTCGCGCATCCCGCAACGATAGATCTCCCACCAGGGATTCGCCGCCAATGTCTAGCGTTTTGCTGTAGGTGTAGGATGCTAACAGCGCTAAGCCATTGGAATAGCGATGTTCCACGCGCGCTTCCAGAGCATTGAAAGTGGAGTTGTCGAGCGCAGACGTGAAGGACGTATCGCTCAGCCCCTGAACCGGGCGTCGGGATGCAACGGAACCCGCGCCCGCGAAAGGAGAGTTGATGTTGTACGTCACCGGCAGGCCCGTACCCTTGGTACCCACATAAGCAGTTTCGATCAGGTAATTTCTGATCTGTTTTTGAATGCTCAAGCTCCAGTGGGCCACGTATGCCTGCTGCATATCGGGTGCCCATGCGCTGAGTCCCGCCGTGGCAACATTTACGGTCTGCCCGATGGCGTTCGCCGGGAAGCCGGTGCCCAGGAAAAGGATCGGATTGATCTGGTCCGTCGCGTAGCTGTTGCTTCGAAAGAACAGCGGATTCGCCACCAGGCGTGACGATGCGCCAATGGCGGGGTCATCGGCATAGAATAGGCCCGCGCCGACCCGGATCACGAGAGTCGGCCGGATTTGATAAGCCATACCAAGACGCGGCGCGAAATTATTCGTATCCGTCTTCATCAGTGATCGGCTCCCAATACCATCCGGGATATTCTCCACAAGTGAAGCGGGCAGCCCCGGCGGAATCTTGTTGTTCGGGAAGATCAGTTTCCGATTGGCGACCAGATAGTTGGCCTGTTGATCGTGACGTTCTACCGGCTGTGTCCAAAACTCGTATCGCAGTCCAAGGTTGATCGTCAGCTTGGGCGTAAGCTTCCAATCGTCCTGCACGTAGCCGCCCCAGTAGTTATATCGCAAGTCGCCGCTGATCAGGTTGCTGAGGGACGCGCTGGAGGGAATGCCTAGCAGGAAATCCGCCAGGCCCGATCCCGATCCGGCAGTCTTTTGCGGATTCTGCGTGAACGCGCCATTGAACGTATACGAACCTCGGGCGGAAGAAGAAATCCTGAACCAGCTCCGGACCCAGCGGTAATCTCCGCCCAGCTTGATAAAGTGCTTGCCGGTTGTCCAGGCGATGTGGTCCTGCGCGGTGATGGTCTCGGAGATTTTGGAGTTCGGCAGGAAGGTGGCCTCGCCGAGCGTCGCGAATCCGGAAATATTGATGGCAGGCAAGCCGGTCACTCCGGACTGCACGGGGATGCCTCCCAAACCGAATTGGCTGTTCACGTTCTCCGTCACAAACGGCGACAAAAAATCCTGAATACGGTTGTAGCCGATTCTGACATCGTTCAACAGAGTAGGCTTGAACACGTGCGTTTCACCGATAGCGGCGCCATTACCGAGATTGTCTTTGGGAGCCGTTTGAAAATTGGTGCTACCGATCAGCGGCGCAGCGAAGGGCCCATGCGTGACCGTTTGCGCGGTGAAGAAACTGTAGCGCGCAAAGAGGGAATCGGCTTGCGAAATCTGGTAGTCGGTCTTCATGTCGGCGCGTTTGGCGCGATTTGTGTTCGTGGGGCTGACCACGTAGTTGTTGGAGGTTTGGTTCGCAATTGTCGGCAGAGGCAGCGCGGCAAGCAGTTTCAGAGCCGCTGGGTTCAACTGATCGGTCGGTATTTTGTTGTTCAGAAATGGAGTCCGCGCAAATGTGGCGCCGGCGGGAACGCTGCTTTTCGGATCGTAGATCGTAGGCTG
>JBBSHP010000802.1:0-3172 GCA_038232555.1 Bryobacterales bacterium | reverse complement strand
TCCTTGGCATCTGTTGCTTTCGGTTCGGGAGCTGTATTGGCGTCTGGAGCCTTTGAGTCGGGCACTTTGGCCTATTATGCTTTGGTCTCCAGAGTTTGGGCGAAGGCCACCTTGGGGTTATTTGCGGCAGCGTCAGTCACTTTGGTCTCAGTTACTGTGGCGTCAGCCGCAGCCACTAGCGGCATGGGGGGACGGCGCTGGCCGAAGGTCCAGTTCTTCTCGAGGCTTTTCACCAATTGCGGGTACTGAGTTTCAAGACCCTGCATTTCCGTTTTGAGGGTTTCGATTTCGGCCTTCCACTTGGCCACCCGTTCGGGGGAACCCTCCACGGTCGAAGCTTCACCGGTCAGCAGATTGGCCGAGTAATGCAGATCGAAGAGCCGGGTCTGAACCCAGAGATAGCGCTGTTCGGTTTCTACGGGCACTTCAAACAGAGGACGTTCAACGCGCATGGTAGAGGCAAAGACTCCGGCTAAACCGTAGTAATCCTTCGTAAGGATGGGGTCGAACTTATGGTCGTGGCAGCGGGCGCAGCCCACAGTCATACCGAGCAGGCCGCGTGAAACGGCATCCACGCGCTCATCCCAGTCATCGGTGAGAAACCCGCCAATCACGTCCTTCGAGAGGCGAAGATCTTTGTGGTAGACCGGTGCGGCGCCCAAGTATCCCAAGGCGCGGAGGTCTTCGCGCGAAGTGCCCGGCATCAGATCGGCGGCAAGTTGTAGTTTTACGAAGCGATCGTAAGGAATGTCTTTATTGACAGCTTCGATAATCCAATCGCGGTAGCGCCATGCATACAGATAAGCGGGGTTGGTGGCTTCGCCGGTGGGGTTGTCTTCACCGAACCGCGCCACATCCATCCAGTGGCGGCCCCAGCGCTCACCATACTGAGGGGAGGCGAGTAAACGGTCGATCAGTTTCTCCCAAGCATCGGGGCGCCCATCCGTAACGTACTGCTGGATTTCTTCGTAACTGGGCCGGTAGCCAACTAAGTCCAGATAAGCGCGAATCGCCAGCGTCCGGCGGTCTGCATCGAGAGAGGGCTTCAACTTCTTCTCTTCCAATCTGGCAAGGATGAAAGCATCGATCTTGTTCCGACCCCAGCGCACATTGCGAACTTGCGGTGCGGGAACTTCATTCACTGGCTGGAAAGCCCACCATTTCCGGCCGTCGGCGATAGACATGCCTTTGAGAGGCTTGGTGCCCTGGGCGGCGGCTTTGGGCTTTTCCGTACGAGGGTCCGGCGCACCGGCAGCAATCCACTGCTCGAAATCGGACTGAACGGAGGCGGGGAGTTTGCCAGTGGGCGGCATCTGCAGATGCGGGTCGGTGTAACTGAGCGCCTTCATCAAGGTGCTGCCGCCCGAGTTTCCGGGAACGATCGCGGGTCCGGACGCGCCGCCTGCGAGAAGACCGGCTTTCGAATCGAGCGCCAACCCACCCATGGGCGCTTTCATATTCGAAGCATGGCAGGGGTAACATTTCGTGGAAAGTACCGGACGGATTTTCGCTTCGAAAAATGCCGTATCGGGCGTTTGGGCACCAAGAGGCAGGGAAAGGAGGAAGACGACCAGCCAAACACGACTGTTGCCGCAGCAGGTTTTCACGGGAATCTTATTTTACCACTTGGAGCACCCTCAAGCTAGCCCTTGAAGCGTGCCCAAGCACTCGCCCAAGTGGCCGGAAGGCTTATCTCGTGTAGCTTTTTGTGAAACCATTGCGGCTGTTCGTAACTGTGAACGACCCGTCGCGAGCGGCTGAAATCTTGATCCATTTGTATTCATCTTTGCCGTCGGGATTGGCGATGAAATTGTCCGCGGGGTTGGCGTTTGCGCCGGCGTTCAATGAGTAGTGAACCTGCCAGATGTCTTTCAACCCGGGTGTCGCCTGAAGAATCGGCCAAGTCTGCGCATCGGCGCCCTTTCTTGGGCCGTTGGCCTGAATCATGACGGGAGCACGCACGACGCCGGCGAGTTCCGGAGCGATTCCTTTAATTTGGCCGTGAACATTCACGTTGTAAACATCAACGGCGCCGATCAGATTGTTCGGGCAGACCAGATCGTGGCTCAAGTGGGCTTCGAGATCGGCGAGGTCTAACATGCGAAATTCGCCAAAACCGATCAGCAAGCCGATCGATTGATCGTCCTCCACGTCCGCGCGCTCGCCTTCGCTCGAACGTCGTACCCTCCCAAATTTTTTTTTGGAACCGCGATTAGCCGTCGAGTTCAATTTCCTGGTGCTGCATGCCTGCATACGGATAGACAGCAACTTTAGGATCGCCCGGATGCAATTCACGCAACTTGGCGACTACGTCGTCCCACTTGTCACAGAAGGTCGTGCCCGTTTTGTAGTTATTCTGCATATTTCGCGTGAGGTATTGCGAGTACACAATCAGGTTGAAGTTCTTTGAGGGCCTCCGTCCAGAACCGGACCGCCTTCGTGTGGTCAGATCGAACTGCGTGACACCGTTTTTGCCTGCCAGCCGATTATTCAGGTAGTGAACCGGATCAATCCCAAGCGGGCTTTGGACAACCACTACTCCCGTGCCCCCTTCGCGCACCGCATAGTTAATCCACAGCGCACCGTGGAACGCCTGCGCGTTCTGGGGATAGGCATTCGCCACAACGATATCGGCGTCCTTATACGTGGGCGTGCAATACGTTTTCGATGCCACCCGCACTCCTGCATGATGCGCATCAATAATATCTCCCGCCCATACGTGCGTCGGTTTCAGCCGTGAGTTGTACATGATCTGCAGCGTGTAATCCACGTTAGCCATCTTTGCGGCCTCGATCATATCCAAACGCATATCGTTCTTGAAAATCTTCACCGGGCCTGTGGTCTTTACTTTCGTGAGAATTTGAGTGTGGTTGTACTCAATACTCGGAAGGCCAGCCAAGCCGGGAAGAACCGCCTTCGCGCCACCCCCGTAGCCGCCATCCTGGTGAACCTTAATGCCGCTGATACAAATCTTAAGGTCCGCGGCAAGAAAAGTTTGGTTCAGAAGCACCTTGTTTCCGCGGGTCGTGGTGCCGGTGTCTTTTAAATTGTCAAAAACATCATGATTGAGCCACGCGTACCGTTTGGCGATATCGGCGCCAAGCTTCCGCCCGACTTCCTCCTGCGTCATGGCCCGGTGCGTACCGAACGAACCGATAAAAAGGATGTTCTC
>JBBSHP010000801.1:0-3185 GCA_038232555.1 Bryobacterales bacterium | reverse complement strand
ATTGACGGAAAGGATGCGCAGATTCTTTATGCAGGAGCCGCGCCGGGTGAAGTGGCCGGAGTGATTCAGGTGAACGTAGTTCTACCCCAGGGGGTGGTCTCGGGGGCGGTTCCAATCGTATTGAGGGTGGGCGCGGCGTCGAGCCAGGCAGGCGTAATTCTGAGCGTGCAATAAGAGGCGATGAGATGCGAACACCAAATTTTGTTCTTTTATTAAGCGCTGCTACCGGTCTGCTTTTGGGAGACCCGAAGCCTCTACAGCTAGGGCAGGTGCCTTTGTACTTTGAACCGAACGAAGGGCAGGCGCACCCGAGCGTGCAGTTTCTATCACGGGGCGTGTATCTCGGTTCGGCCAAGGCGGCAATTCATACGGGTGAGGGCAAGCCAGTTGTGATGAGCTTGATCGGAGCTCGAAGCGATGTTGTCCCAGAAGGCCTGGAGCTTCTGCCAGCGGTCACGAGCTACTTCATCGGCAACGATGCGAACAAGTGGCACACCGGCGTCCAGCATTTCGCAAAGGTGCGCTATAAGAATATTTATCCGGGCATCGATCTGATCTACTACGGCAATGCTGAAGGCCGGATGGAGTACGACTTCGTGATCGCGCCAGAAGCAGATCCCAGCCGCATTCAGATCGCGTACAACGAAACCGTGCGCGTGGAAACGAATGGCGATCTGCTCGTCGCCGGCGTACGGCAGACGCGGCCTAAGGTGTACCAGAATGGGCGCGAGGTCGGCGCTGTCTATTGCGTTCGAAGCAAAAATCGCGTGCAAGTTGCGCTGGCCGATTATGATCATTCCCAGCCCCTTACCGTGGATCCTGTGCTCGTGTATTCGACGTATCTGGGTGGACCGGCATTTGAATCTGGGACCGGGATCCAGCTTGATGCCAAAGGCTTCATATACGTCTCCCTGTTTGAGCGAGCACCGGCCAATCCAATGTTGAATCCCTTCCAGCAGACTACTGGGGGGAGCTATGCTGCGTTTGTCGCCAAGTTCACGCCTGACGGCCAGACGAACGTCTACTACGCATATGTCGGCGGGTCGGTCGATACCTATGCGGAGGCGCTTGCTGTCGATCCTGCGGGAAATGCCTATGTGACTGGGCAGACGAGAACGTTTGATTTCCCAGTGAAGAATGCAGTTCAGCCCCAGTACGGCGGTGGTTTTAACGATTCGTACGCGGTCAAGATCTCACCTGACGGCCGCTCAATTCTGTATGCGACATATTTGGGCGGAATCAGTGATGATGACGCTTGGGGAATCGCTGTCAACGCAAACGGTGAAGCTTATATCGGTGGCTATACGAACTCACCCGACTTTCCAGTCGTGAGAGCCTTTCAGACCCGTAAGAACAATGGGGCAGAGGGGTTTGTTACACATCTTTCCTCGGACGGAAAGAGCATCATTTCATCGACGTATCTAGGTGGTGACTTCCTCGATGTCGTTCACGGGATCGCTGTGGACCGCGATCAGTTCATCTACGTTCTTGGCGCTACCAGCTCGGACGACTTCCCGCTCAAAAACCCAATTCAAGCGACTCAGACTAATGCAAGAGGCTCAAACACTTTCGTTACAAAGTTCACCCCGGCCGGGGACGCGTTGGTGTACTCCACGTACCTGGGTGGCTTTGACGGTTCCGTCGGATTCGCCATAGCTGTCGACGGTACTGGAAGCGCATCAATTTGCGGCATCACGGGAGATGGCTTTCCCACAAAGAATGCATTTCAGCCTACATACGGCGGGGGCCAGGACGACATTTTCGTTGCGCGACTGACGCCTGACGGATCGGCCCTTGTGTTTTCGACGTACGTCGGCGGATCGGATCTCGACTTTCAGAACCAGAGCACGCTGGCGCTGGACGCCGCCGGCAACATCTACGTCTCTGGCTTCACGTACTCGAACGACTTTCCCCTGAAGAATTCGTTGCAAACATTCATCGGCGCGACGGCCGGTTATAAAACCGATGCGTTCGTCTTAAAGTTCACCCCGTCCGGCAGCCTCGTGTACTCCACGTTGATCGGCGGCCATGGCGACGACCGCGCCGGTGGGATTACTGTGGACTCAAGCGACACGGTATACGTGACGGGCGTGACTCGGTCTGACGACTTTCCGCTGATGAATCCGTTTCAAAAGACCTATGGGGGCGATGGCGACGTCTTTATCCTGAAGCTCGCGCCCGATATCGCGCCGCCTTCACCTTTTTCGCCCACGCCCGGAACGGCGCAGTTTACGTTTGTCTTGGGCGGAAGCGCGCCAGCCGCTCAGACGATCTCGATTGCTTCAGGCGGGCCATTTTCAATTTCGACCAGCAATGCACCTTGGGCGTCCACATCTCCGCAATCGGGAAACACGCCAGGAATGTTGACGATTACCGTGAAACCAGCCGGTCTGCTACCCAAAGTTTATTCAGGGACGATTGCCATTGCGCCGGCGTCGGGTACACCGTTTACCATTCCTGTGACCTTGAATGTGCTCGCACCCGCACCTGTCGTGACCGGTATTTCGCCCTCAACTGTAGCGTTGAATTCGGGAACAACAACGTTCACGGTCAGGGGTTCCGGTTTCACTTCCGCCTCGACAATCAGATTTCAAACGTCATCGGAGTTGACGACAACATTCATCGATTCGGGCACTCTCCAATTTTCATTGCCGAAGGACTTCTTCACCGCAGTCGGCGCGTACTCGGTGAATGTCTATGCCCCGCAGACAGCGCTTTCCGCTCCCTTGAATTTCACCGTCGGCACCCCCGTACCCGCAATTTCAGCGGTGACCAATGCTGCCAGCTACGGCACAGGAGCTGTTGCACCGGGGGAAATCATCTCGTTGTTCGGCACGGGTCTCGCGCCTACTGTCGGAGTTCGGTTAGCTGTTACGTCGGCAGGTCTGATAAGCACAATCCTGAGCGGCGTTCAAGTTCTGTTCGACGGCATTCCAGCTCCGCTCATTTACGCTAGGGCTGACCAAGTGAGCGCTATTGTTCCCTACGCCATCGGCGACGGGCGTCCGAACACGCGCGTCGCACTGCAGTACAACGGGCAGACATCGGCTGTGTTCACCCTTCCAGTTGCGGGCAGCGCGCCTGCCTTGTTTTCTGCCGCTGCCAGCGGCAGAGGGCAGGGCGCGATCTTGAACGAGGACGGGTCGGTAACTTCATGGTCCAACCCTGCCGCGAAAGGCTCGGTT
>JBBSHP010000800.1:0-3187 GCA_038232555.1 Bryobacterales bacterium | reverse complement strand
ACGCTCGCTGTTGGTGGCGACTGCGGTGGGAGGGACCAAGAGAGAAGACTTAGCTCGTCGAACCGGCCACTTCACTGTTGGATACATTCCGGATGCGAGGTGACGGCTCTTCGTAGTGACATCCAGTTCCACCGCCATGGATCGCGTTTTGGCGTCAATGGAATGTGAGACCCGCGAGATCGCACCGGTAAAGGTCTCACCAGGATAGGCAGGCACCGAAAAGGGAACATGCGCGCCGCGAGTGATCCCGCCAACATCAATTTCAGGTACAGCTACAACCAGGCGCAACCTTTCAGTTTCAAGCTGAAACATCGGTAACGCGCCACTTCCGGGACCGACCAGAGCCCCAGGATGGACATTGCGCTCTGTGATTACACCGCTGATCGGCGCTGTAATTTGCAGATAAGCTTTGATGTCCTGCTGTGCCTTGACCGCTGCACGTGCGGCCTCCACTGAAGACTCGGCAGCACCGATTCTGGCACGCTCAGCTTCCACCTGCTTTTCCGCTTGGATCAATTCGTTGCCAGCAATCACGCCGGGGGTGGCCGCCGCCGCTTTCATTCGGTCGTAAGTGCTTTGCGCGGCGGCTGTGTGCGCTTCGGCTTCGGCCTTTTGGGATTCGACCGTTTTTAATTTTGCTTGCACCTCGGCAATTTGGGCGTTCAGCTCCGGAGCAACTACGGTTGCGAGCAGTTGCCCCGTCCTCACAAGAGAGCCGCGATCAACTAGCACTTTCTCAATGAAACCAGCCACTTTAGCTTGGACCGGCACGCTTTCGTAAGGGATAAACTCCCCTGGTAAGTCAACCTGTCTTTCAATCGGGCGAGAGATTACCCGCACTGTCTGAACGGTCTGAGCCTGCGTGGCGATTTCCGTGAAGAATAGCGATATGCACAAAGCAAATGCGAACGACTTAGGCCTTTTCATAATATTTACTCTCCGGATCTTCGGGATCGAGCGAAGGAGACACATTGCCGACCCTGCTTTGAAAAAGGGCGTATGTAGAAGGAAGTATAAAGAGCGTCGAAATAGTCGAGGCGATTAATCCGCCTATCACCGCGCGACCAAGCGGTGCTGTTTGCCCGCCACTCTCGCTGAAACCAATGGCCATCGGGATCATACCGGAGATCATTGCAGCGGCAGTCATGACAATCGCCCTGACACGGCTGCGGGCTCCTTCAAGCGCAGCGGAGAGCGGCTCGGCTCCTTCCTTACGGCTGTACTCAGCGAAAGTCACAAGCAGAATTGCATTGGCTACCGCAACACCCATTGCCTTAATTGCGCCCATGAACGACTGCACATTCAGCGTTGTTCCGTTAACGAGAAGCATCAGGAGAACGCCACACAGCACTGCGGGAACCGTGGTGATAATCGTCATCGCCAACCGTACCGATTGGAAGTAAAAAGCAAGAAGCAGGAAGATGACGGCAATCGAAAGCAGCAATCCAATTTGAAGACCTTTCATTGTTTCCAGCAAGGGTTGCACTTGGCCGCGTACGCTAACGGTCACTCCTTTCGGAGGGGTGCCTACCCGATGCACCGCGGATTCCAGCTGCTTTGCCGCGTCCCCGACGACCTCCCCATGCAAATTGGCTGTGAGGCTCACCATGCGTTGCATGTTGTAGCGGTCGATCTCGGCCATGGTTGTTCCGTAACGAACGTCAGCCACATCGCCCATTAGCGCTCGCGGACCGTCCGACGATACGCGAAGACCTTGAATATCCTCTAACGATTTGACGCGGTTCTGAGGAATCTGCACCTGAATCTGGAAACCATTGCCGCTGACGGGATCACGCCAGAAATTCGGTTCTACGAAACGGCTGGAAGAAGTCGCACCGACCAGCGATTTCGCTACATTTGCCATATTTAGCCCAAACTGTCCGGCCCTATTTCGATCTACCGTGACCTGCACGGTTGGATAGTCAAACGGTTGTCCGTATTGCAGATCCCGGAGGTTTGGAATCTTCGCTAACTCTGCGCGGATCTTTTCGGCGAAGTCGCGATCCGCGACAAGACTGGGACCCTGAACCGCCACTTCGACCGGAGTCGGAGAGCCGAAACTCATGACCTGAGTGATAATATCCGCCGCTTCAAACGAAATTTGAATGGTTGGCAGGTCTTTCGCAAACCGTTGGCGCAAACGCTCCTTCAACTCTTCCCCATGTAAAGGCGTTTTAGGTTTGAGCGCCACCAGCATAACGGACTCCTGGGGCCCGCTGGTAAACAGAAAGATCGTGTTGATTGGATAGCTAGGAGGCTGCACGCCCACAAAGTCGCTCTCAATCAGGACATTTTCAGGACCCACCTCGCGTTTGATGATGTCCAGTACTTTAAGCGCAATCAGCTCCGTTCGTTCAATACGGGTTCCCGTGGGGGCGCGCAGCCGCAGTTGAATCTGACCGGAGTCTGTCGTGGGGAATAGCTCCAGGTGCATACGGGGAATAAGGATGAACAGAAGAACCGCCACGACCACCGCGTAACTTCCCACTACCAGCCATCGGAAACGCAGAGCGCTCCCAAGGACAGCGGCGTAACGCTCAAACCAGGGTCGCCGCTTCTCCTTCTGCTCGCCAGCTTCTTTCATCATCCAGGTAGCTAGTACGGGCACAAGCGTAGTGGAAAGAACGTAAGAAGAGATCATCGCGAAACCGACGGCGAGCGAGAGCGGGATAAACAGTTGCCGACCTACCCCCACCATGAAAAAAGAGGGGACGAAGACGGAGAGCACGCACAGCATTGCAAGCAGGCGTGGAACTGCTGTTTTCCGGCACGCTTCCACAACCGCTTTCGCCCGCGACATTCCGGATTTCCGCGATTCATCAAGCAGCGTATGAATGTTTTCGATTTCAACGGTGGCCTCGTCGACCAGCACGCCAACAGCGAGCGCCAGCCCTCCCAGCGTCATGATGTTGATGGTCTGGCCTGCTGCCCACAACCAGATCACGGCGGAAAGCAGAGCGAACGGAATGGTGGTGATGACAATGAGCGAGCTGCGCCAATCCCGCAAAAACAAAAGCACCATGAGGCCGGTCAGTATCGCGCCCAACGCACCTTCCGTGATCAGATTGCGAATCGCGTTGACGACAAACTTGGATTGGTCGAACTCGAGGCGGATCTCGACATCGGGTGGCACTACGGCCTTCATGCTCGGCAGCGCGTTGCGGACTCGTTTAATCACGTCTAGTGT
>JBBSHP010000799.1:0-3200 GCA_038232555.1 Bryobacterales bacterium | reverse complement strand
TTGAAATTCTGAGTAACTGGAATGTGGGTTACCCGGTTGCCTACGTAGCTCACTTCCAAAACAAATTGACCCGGCAGAGCGCGCTGCACTCCGAGCGACCATCGCTGCGAATAGGGAGGCTTGAGGTTAGGGTCGTAGAAATCGATGGCTTGTCCCAGATTGGTGGCTAAGCCGCCTGCGGCGCCCGCAGGCTTCAGTAATCCATTCGGAAAGGGATTCGCCAGCGTCGCAACGTAAGTGACGCCATTGTCCAGCGAGGCCTGTATCGGTGTCGTTTGGGCGAATCCCGCCTGGATGGGCGAAAACGAATCGACTCCCAGGGATCCAAAATAAATGCCATACCCTCCTCTAACAACCGTCTTAGGTGTGAGTTGGTAGGCGAATCCAATCCGGGGTAGCCATTGGCCGGCATTGGTCTTATAGGGGCTTCGGTGGTTCGCGTCAACAAAGGTCAATCCGCCGTTGGCCGAGAAGCCAGGGACCCCCGGCACAGGATTTTTTTGATAATTGGCGAGGGCTTGAGCGGCTACTGGATTTGGTACCGCCGGGTTGAATCCCGTCACCAGCCGGTTGTAGCGTTCCGTCACAGGCCATTCCAGTTCATAACGCAATCCCAGATTCAAGGTCAGCTTCGGATTAACCTTATAGTCATCCTGCAGGTACAAACCCATATAGGTATTCTGTAGCGCGTAGCTGTTGACAGCGGGCGTAGTCATGGAGCCTCCTGGAATTCCCAGTAACAACGCCGCCAGTTGTTGGCCGACCGGCGCACTGGTCGAATTATCGAACGGCCCGTGGGTGTAAGTTGTTGCAAACGAAAAATCCGGTGAGATCGCCGATTGATAGCGGTTTCCAAAGGTTCTCAACAAACGAAAATCGACCCCCGCCCTCAGATTATGCGAGCCCTTCACCTTGGTGAGATCCGCTACCCAGACGTGAGAAACCGCGGTGTTCGTGCCGTCACCACTGGACCAGTTCGACAAGGTTGAGAACGGGCTGGCAGCAACTCTCGGCACTGTCGAAAGCCTGGAATCGAGCAGACTGGTCAGAGCCGGCGAGAACCCGAATGTCGCAAGATCCGTCCCGGCGGTGCCGCGGACTTCCGGGAACTCCGCTTGCGTGACGCCATATCTAAAATTGAAAATTATCGTCGGGCTGATCACGAAAACATCGTCTAAAGCGGCGCCTTCGTTGATCTGGTGCTGCGTAAACGTACTGGCGGGAATTCCCAGTGCGCTCTTCGGAATCACAAAACTATAATGATTCAATCTCAGAAACAGCCGGTTCCGCTCGCTGAACGAATGATCGAAACGGCCGATGTGCGAATCCGAGAGAATTTTACGAACGTCCGGATAGAAGAAATTGTTTTGCCCGTCTATCGTCCCGGGCTGGTTAGGCAGAGGATACAAACTCGCCAAGGCCAATCCCACGGGACTTAGCAGCTGCTTCGGGATGATATCGCCTTGGAAAGGAATCCTCTGATAGCGTCCATTCGCGGCCGCCGTCGTAGTAAAGGGATTGTAGATCTGATACTGCGGCCCGAGCGCCAGGAGAGCTGAAAAATCTCCAGTCCGTTCCACCGCGGTAGGCACCGTGCCCGTCTGGCCAGCCGTGGTGGCCGGCGACGTGTAGCGGTTCTCTTCCCAGCCGTAAAAGAAAAAAGTCTTATTCCGGCCTTTATAGAAGCGCGGCAGGATCACCGGACCGCCCACGGTTAATCCATAGCGGTGATCCTGATAGGTTGGCCTGGTTTGTCCAGCCTTATTTACAAAGAAATCGTTGGCGTCCAAAGCGCTGTTCTTAAAGAAGTAATAGAGGATTCCGTGTAAAGTGTTAGTCCCGCTCCTGGTACTCACGCTGACAGTTGGTCCCAACACATGGCCCGCGCTCGCGTCAAAGGGGCTGTTCTGCATCTTGAACTCCGCTATCGACCCGGTGGGCGGAATGTACGCGACGCGGGCGTACCCTTTGTTGGAATCGTTCACCGTGTCGTTGATTCCATCGATTTGGAATTGCGTGTTGTATTGCGCCGTTCCGTCCACGGAGATCTGCGAGGTGCCCTGAGGCGAATCCGGCTTGAAAGTCCGGAGAGTGGTCATGTTCACCACGCCCGGTACGAAGTGCGTCAGCTCGAATGCGTCTCCGCCTTTCTGGGGAAGTTCCAGCAGGCGGCGTCCATCGAACACCTGCCCTGGCGTGCTGGTCTCCGTCTCAAGCAGAGGCGTAACGGCCTGCACGCTCACGGTTTCATTTGCGCTCCCGACTTCCATGCGGATCGTGAGATCGACCGTATCGGCCACGCGCAGTTCGATATTGTCGCGTGAGTACTGCTTGAAACCGGGTTTCTCTACGTTTACCCTGTACAAACCAGGAGTGAGGAACGGGATGTTGAATTTCCCGTCCTGATTGGCAACCGAGCGGGCTACCACGCCCGTGTCCGTTTTCGTGGCGCGGATTTCGGCTCCCGGCATCGTCGCTCCGGACGAATCCATTACAGTCCCGACCAGGCTTGCGCGCGGGTCCTGAGCGGCGCTAATTCCCGCGAACGCAAGGAGCGCAAAGATAGAAAGTGAAAGTCTTCGAGACATAGCCCTCTCGTAACGTTCTAACCTGAAATACTGATATTGCAGTTTAGGCGGGATTCCACACACATGTCAACCTTAGTGGCCTCGGTTTCATGATCGGGGGGAGCGCCAATGGAAAACGTAGGCTCAGTCCACCGCTGGCCCAATTACGAGATCGAGCCCGGCAGCATCCGCGAAAGCCCGGAAATCCCGGTCTCGCGTAAGCAGAGGAATGTCGCGATCTATGCAGCTCTTGGGCAATCAGGGCATCGCCAAAGCGTCCCCTTTCGACGTTTCGCTAACACCTTCGCTCGCAACGCGCCGGCCCGTTCCCAATAACCAGGCCTGACTTCGATAAGAGGTAGCTCCGAGAGAGTTCCTGAAACATCGGAAGAAAGCTTCGGGTCACTCAACACTTCGGTGAGCACAACAGGCGCCATGATCACTTGCCGATCCTGGAGGGCCCGGTCGAGTAGTTCCACGTCGCCGCCGCCGTCTCCCTGGAGGAAGGCGATCCACGTGCTCGTGTCCACCGCGATCATCGGTCGAGCTTCAACTCCGCGGCCGTGCGCGTGAAGTGAACCTGCCCCCGGAGTTGGCGCAAGCGCGCGTAAGCATTCGATGCCGCAACTAATT
>JBBSHP010000798.1:0-3200 GCA_038232555.1 Bryobacterales bacterium | reverse complement strand
GTGCGGGAGTTCCGCAACCGATCCAGCGTTTGCTTTTCGGCATCGGTCAGAAAGAGACAGGAATGTCTTGATAGACTCGCCACACGGCAAGCTTATCAGAAAACATAATCATGGATATGTTTAAGTGATACGCTATACTAGGAACTAAAGTTGTGTTGGTTGATCTGGCTTCTTGGAGCGCTGATAAAGAAAGGATCGCAGGCCGAAACCGGCTGTGATTCCAACCAGCAACGCGAGCACTAAAGGGATAGCGTGAACGAAACCCTCTACGCCCGTGCCGGGGTCGACCTGAATCTTGGGATCAAAAGTGCTTCCATTAACAGCCAGAGTATACGTATACACGTGGGGTGCCGGCTTTGCCGCATCTAAACGCACGTACGTCCAAGGCCCTTGATTCCAAAACGGAATGGCGAAGTCGCACCCTACAGTCAGGGGGCAGTCGTTAGTGTCGAACTTAACGGTGCAGACTGTTCCTGTCCCACCGGGAGAATGGCACTTCCAGCCGATTCGATCTCCCGGCCCCATTGTGTGAAGGTCCTCCTTGCTATGCTCGCTTGGAGGCGTCTCATGGTCGTGTGTGTAAATCGGACTGCCGTTCTTGTACTTGAAGTGAAGCTTGTGATCCGCCATTTGTTCTCCTATTACTTACTTGGACGAGACATTGTCCCGCTTTGGATCCCTCTCTAGGAATCGAGGATCTTTCCTCAGAGCCGCGAGCTCAGGTTCCTTTGAGACCTGCTCTCTTGAATATCCGCGTTGAATCGCTTGGGAAAGGGACATCAGCGCGCGATCCCGTTTTCCGATCAGTTCCCAAATCACAGCCGCCCTGAATAGCAGGTCCGGGTTTAGCTCGCCTTTTGCAGTCACCCTCTCGACGGATCCGCGTGCTGCTTCGGCATCGTTTAACTTAGCCGAATATAAGGCGCGATCCATCAGCAAATCGGTCGAATTCGGATTAACTGCGAGCCTCTGCCTGACGGCGGCCAGAGCTTTTCGATACGCGTCCCGAGCACGATTTGCCAATCGCTGACCTGTGAATATGCGTCCCCGAGGTTTCGCCAATTCACGTCGTTGTTGGGGTCCAGAGCTACCGCCTTCTCGAGCATGGCCACCGCCTGACGTGGCTGGTTCTGAAACGAGTAGCAAATACTCAGGTTTGAATACGCCATTGCGTTGGGTTTCAGAGCGACAGATTTGCGAAGAACGTTTTCCGCATCAGCGTATTTGCCCATAGCAAGGTAGACGGCACCGAGGTTGAAATAACCTAAGCCACTATTTGGAGTAAGTTCGACGACAGCTTTGAACATCCTTTCCGCGTTGGCGTACTCGCTTTGCTCGTAATAAAAAGCGCCCTTAGCCGAATAGCCTAACCAGTAGTCGGGGCGAATCTCGATCGCACGCTGGAATGTGGCCTCAGCTTCCTTGAACCGCCCGCTGTTCGAATAAGTTCTTGCAAGCCCTACCAGGGCGATATTATCGATGGGGTCCAACTCGAGGGCGCGGTGGAACTCTGTTGCAGCCTCTGGTAAGTGGCCGGTTGCAGACAGAATACTAGCTAGGGTCGCGTGAGCGGTCCCGAGATCCTTATCGAGTTGCAGCGCGCGATCAACATTGGATTTGGCCAAGTCGATGTCGACGGCATTCTTCGTCGAAGAATAATGGAGCAGGTATGCTTCACCCAGACGCGTGAAGCCGAGCGCAAACTTGGGATCTTTTGCCATTGCGTCATGAAAAAGCTGGATCGCGCGTTGCACGTTATCCGGCCCATAGCGCCGCAGGTACCCCAGTCCTTCCTCATACAGTCGATACGCTTCCGGGTTTTCCGCCGCACCCGCAGACAGTGTCTGGCGGGCTTGCGAACCAACTCGGATTCCGAGCATGCCCGCGATGTCGTTCACGACTCCGCTTTGCAGCGATGCGGCGGACTTCATGGACAGTTCGATCGTTCGAGACTGAAGTTGTTTCAGATTGAGCGCATCTATTAGGTTCGCGGTGACGGTGATCGCATCGCCGTGCGGTTGCACGTTGCCGGTTATCACCAGCGTTACGCCGAAAGCTTTTCTGGTCTCCTCAACGCTGGTCAACTTGCGCGAGCGCACTTCGGAAGCGGGCACCACCCACAACGCCTTTTGAAACTGCTCCAGGGCAGAGAGCTTGCTAGTCACCGTCTCCGTCAAGCCATCCGCGAACGCCTGTTTGTCAGCAGTTGCACCAATCGCAACAAAGGGAAGCACTGCGATGTGCTTCGCCTCTGGAACCCCGGTAAGGACCGCGCGCAATTGATCCCTTTCTACAGTCGCAAGCAGCAACAGGATCGCCGCGACCGCCAATGAAACAATGGCTAGACGGCGCCGGACTGGGTTGCTTACCGGCGGGTCGGTTACTGGCGTCAAAGCGCTCACGGCGTCCACGGCATTCCTGAATCTCTGCGCCGGGTCGGAGTGCAGGCACCGCAGGATCTCAGATTCCCAGACGGGGTCGATTTCCGGAACCAGCTCGCGAGGCGATTCCTCCGGAGAGACCGGTCGTCTTCCAGTTGCCATTTCAAATTGGACCAGACCGAACGCGTAAAGATCCGACGCGACGGACGTCTCCGCTCCCAGGAACAATTCGGGGGCCATGTAGGCCGGCGTTCCAACGATGTGTCGAGGCGCGGTAAGCAGAGTGAGCGTCTCGGTCTGGACGGTGGTCTCGCGAGCAAGGCCGAAGTCGGTGATCACGGCACGTTCCGTGCCCTCCACGCCCGGGACGAGCATTACGTTTGCGCTCTTCAGATCCCGGTGGATCACTCCGGCTGAATGAGCCGCCTGAATTCCTTCGGCCATCTGCTTTATCAGGGGAAGAGCTTCGTTCTTGGAAAACCGGCCATGCTCCTTCAATCGCTGAGAGAGCGTTTGACCCTGAAGGTATTCCATGGTCAGAAAGACCACTGGCTGACCTGCCGGCTGGGGAACGTGGATTTCCAGATCGAAGACTCGGCAAACGTTGAGATGCGTGACCTTGCGCGCGACGGCAATCTCGCGCTTGAATCTGCTAAGCGCATTTTCTTTCGCGAGGTATTCCGGAAGAATAGTCTTTAGGGCCACCACTCCACCAAGTTCACGGTCGTCCGCCCGGTAGACCTCGCCCATTCCGCCCTTGCCGAGACGATCCGTGATAAAGTACCTTCCGGCTACGATCTGACCTGGATCGAACGCAGG
>JBBSHP010000797.1:0-3205 GCA_038232555.1 Bryobacterales bacterium | reverse complement strand
TGTTCGGGCACGAAAAGGGTGCATTCACGGGAGCGGTAGAGCGCCGGGCCGGCTGTTTCGAATTAGCGCAGCACGGAACTCTGCTGCTGGACGAACTGGCCGAGATGCACGTGGGGACGCAGGCCAAGCTGCTGCGGGTGCTGGAAGATTCGCGGGTCAGGCGGCTGGGCGGCAAGGCCGAAACAGCCGTGGACGTCCGGGTGATCGCGTCGACCAACAAGGTTGTGGAAGAGGCGCTGCGCAAAGGCGAGCTTCGTGAGGATTTGTACTACCGGTTGAATGTGTTCAACATTCTGCTGCCCCCATTGCGTATGCGGGAAGGCGATTTGCCGATGCTGTGCGACGCGTTGATCAGCATGTTGAACATGAAGCATAGCTGCCGGATCACAGGCATTGAAGCGGACGTGATGGACCAGTTTAGAAAATACTCATGGCCGGGCAATGTTCGCGAGTTGCGCAATGTGCTCGAACGAGCTGTGATCGTGTCCGGCGAAGGTCAGATCACGCGCCACCACCTGCCCGTGGATTTCGGAGTATCTTCCGGCAACCGGCCCCCCCAGCAGATTGTGGAGCCGGACACCATCCGGCTACCAGTGGGCACTACGGTGGGCGACGCGGAGAAGGCTCTGATCCAGCTAACGCTGGGGCACACCAAGAATAATAAGACCCGTGCGGCCGAGATTCTGGGCATCAGCTTGAAGACGCTGTTTAACAAACTCAAAGAGTACGGGGCGGCTGCGGAGGCAGAGGCGGGAGCGTAAAGCATGTCGCTTCGCACGCGACTGCGCGTCTCGATCCTATCGCTGGTCGCCATTGTGGTGGTGGCGATGTCAGCTTTGTACCTGTACGGATTCACCGGATTGGCGTTTGAAGCCGCCGCTTCGCGTGCCGATCTGATTGCGAATCAGATCAAGGGCTACATCCTGGAGATGATCGACCAGCAGGTGCTCACGCGTGGAGGGAATCCAGGGAGCATCGACGAATCGAAGCGACTCTGGACGCAAATCGTCAAGACCGATCCATATATCCGGGGATTGCTGCAGCGTACCGCAGCCAACGCGGACGTAGTCCTTAGCATTTATGTTGCTGGCGAGGACGGAAAAATCCTGGTAGCTTCCAGCCCGTACCTGGTTGGGATGTCCGCTCCCGATAAGCTCAGCTTTCGGGAGGTTCAGCAACGCCATCCGTTCCAAAACCTGTGGGACCTGTTCAAGAGGCGCGAGGATTACATTACAACTCTTCCTCTGGGCGTTGCTCAACAGAGCCGGCCGATCTTCGCGATCACGGTGGTGATACGATCTGTGCTGCTTCAAAACGCACTGAGGCCGGCCTTTCGGAATCTGGGTCTGGTGTTTCTAGGCTCGCTGCTGATTGCCTTGATTCTGGCGTTCTTTCTGCCGAACGTGGTGCTGTCTCCGTTGGAGCGGGTCAGCCAGAGGATCGATCAGATTCGAACCGGCGAGTTGGAAGTAAAGCCTCTCAATATTAGCGGGGAAGCGCGCGAGTTCAAGGATGTGCAAACCAAGCTGAGCTTACTGGGGCAACAGTTCCGCGGCGCGAAGCAGGATGCCATCGAGTTAAGAAATAACATTGAGGAGCTGCTGCAGAAGCTGGAAGAAGCGGTGCTGCTGTTCGATCCGTCCGGGCGGGTGATGATGGCCGGCCATCCGGCGGCGCGGATGCTGGGCAAGGAGGGAAAAGACTTGATCGGGCACGATCTGGAGGAGCTGTTTCCCAAGAACACGATTCTGGGGGCGCTGATTCAGCGGGCCATCGCGAGCCACCAGCCGGTACACGATCAGGTGGTAAACGTGGCACCGGGATCGAGCAGCCCGGCGCGTTTGCTGGTGAATATCGAGCGATTGCGAAAGGGCGTGGGAGGACAGGAGATCGGCACCCTGGTGACTTTGCGCGACGCGGAAACACGTCATCAGCTGGAGCTGCAGTTGGACGTCTCATCGCGCTTGGCGGCTATTACCAGGCTGACGGGAGGAATCGCGCACGAGATCAAGAACCCCCTGAACGCGATGGCTCTGCATCTGGAAGTACTCAAGACCAAGCTCGATGCGACGGAGCCGGAGATCGACGTGATCTCGCGTGAAATTCAGAGGCTGGACAACGTGGTTAAGACGTTTCTGAATTTCAATAAACCAATCGAACTGCAGCGCCAGCCTCTGGACCTTTCCGAGCTAGCGAGTGGCCTGGTGGACCTGGTCCGGCCCGACGCAGGCGCGCGGAACATCGAAATCAAAACCCAACTGACTGAACCGATGTGGATCAATGGCGATCCCGACCTGATGAGGCAGGCGATTCTGAACGTACTCGTCAATGCCATGGACGCCATGAAAGAGCCCGGTGTCTTAGGGGTGCATTCAGAGTGTCACGATTACGAGTGCTTACTCACCATCTCCGATACGGGCCACGGGATTCCACCTGAGATCCGAGACAAAATCTTTAACCTCTATTTCACTACCAAGAAAACGGGTTCCGGAATGGGGCTGGCAATGACTTTCCGGGCGGTGCAACTGCATAGCGGAACGATCGACGTGAGCGGCGAGCCGGGGCAGGGAACGACTTTTCGGCTGCGTTTTCCGGAGACGGACTCGCCGGGGCGGAGTTCTGTAACAATGCAGAGTGACGGTGAAAATGTTTAGGCCGAACGCTTCGCGCGGGTTGAACGGCATGCTGATCCTGCTGGCATCCGGAAGTTGCTTCACGGAGAGCTGCAAAAAACATCAGAGCGTTGCAAATCAGAGCGTTTCAATTCCAGCGCCTATTCCTACTCCGCGCCGTCTTCCCAAGGCGAAACGAGCCCAGGCGCCTACCAACCGGTCTCCCCGCTCCGGCGCGAGCCCAACGCAGCCAAGTTCACCGGCTGCTCCCGGGGGCAGTGCTCCGGTGGCGCCACAACTCGGGCAGATTCTAAGCGCCTCTGAACAACGCGAGTACAACGCGCTGATCGACCAGAGCCTGAGCCAGACCCAGAGCAACCTGGACGGGCTCGCGAATCGTAAATTAACGGCCGATCAGGAGAATAGTATGCGGGCGATCCACGAGTTCATGCAGCAAGCCAACACAGCGCGAAAAGTGGATTTAGTTTCTGCCAAGGCGCTGGCGGATAAGGCTCAGGTGCTGGCGCGGGATTTGGTGAGGAACGTCAAATAAACATAGGTAGGCTGTCGCCAGCTTTCCCTGTTACACCACC
>JBBSHP010000796.1:0-3208 GCA_038232555.1 Bryobacterales bacterium | reverse complement strand
TGTTCGGCAAGGATCTCTACTACGTGTCCATCCTGGGGACGCCTTCGGAGAAAAACCCTTGGATGCTGCAGTTCGGAGGCCATCACCTCGCGCTCAACATCACCATCGCGGGCGAACAGGGCGTGCTCACGCCCAGCCTTACCGCCGCTCAACCCGCGCTTTACACCAGGAACGGCAAAACCGTACGTCCGCTTGGTCAGGAGAACGACCAGGCCTTTGCTTTGCTGGCCGCGCTCGATGAAACCCAGCGGAAGCAGGCCATTCTGACCTATCGTGTAGCGGATCTCGTGCTCGGGCCCGGGCAGGATGGCAAGACCATTCTCCCCGAGGGCCTGAGGGCTTCCGCCATGAACGATCGGCAACGCGCCATGCTCCTCGACCTGATATCGGAATGGGCTGGGATCGTTCACGATCGTGCAGCCGCAGCCAGGATGACAGAAATCAAAGCGGGAATGGGCGAGACGTGGTTCGCCTGGAGTGGTCCCACCACCGCGGCTCCGGGTTGTAACGGCACATCCTACTACCGTATTCAGGGGCCAAATCTCGTCATTGAGTACGCGCCTCAGCCATTAGGCGGCGATCCATCCATGCACATCCACACCATTTATCGCGATCCCACCAACGACTACGGCCGCAAATTCACGGCGAATAAGTGAGGCTGGCGGCGACGAGTCTGATGCTGGTGTCCTTAGGAGCGCCTGCCTCCGCCCATCGCCTGGATGAATACCTGCAGGCCACCACGATCTCGCTCGAACCACACCGTGTTCAGATGCAAATTCGTCTCACACCGGGAGTTGCCGTGTTTCCCCTCGTCATGGCGGCTATCGATACGAATGGGGACGGAGTCATTGCAACCAGCGAGCAGCGGGCCTACGCCGGGCGCGTACTAGGCGACTTGTCGCTCGCGGTGGATGGCGAGCGTCTGACGTTACAGCTGATCTCAACGAACTTCCCCACCACAGACGAGATGAGGGAGGGACGCGGAACATTCAGATCGACTTCGCAGCCGGCGTCCCCGGCGACGGTCCGGCCCGCAAACTGGTTTTCGAAAACCGTCGCCAGAGGCCGATTTCGGTCTATTTGGTGAATTGCCTGATGCCCCAGGACCGGGGTATTCACGTCACGGCTCAGGGCCGGAATGAGGAACAGTCCCTTTATCAATTGAACTACGTCCAAAGCGGCGGGTCCCTGGCTCGCTGGTCAGACGGCCGTGGATTGTTAGGCTCTGTCGCAATCCTCCTGCTCGCCCGCCTGGCAATGTTATGGCGGCAGCGCCGTGCACGGATGCTGGACACACGTTTGCTTCAACGGTGATCCGCCAGAGTGCGGGTCCGACGATGAGCTCTCCCCCGAATGTTTTGTGCGAGCGCCAGATTCAGATTTGTGCCTCTCACCATTAGACTCGGCGGTCTCAAAGAAACGGATGCCGTAATCGTGTTGCCCGCGGCGATCCGGCTTTCAGGAAATCACGTCGGGAGCAATGTTGTATTGGTATTCTCCCTCTTCAATGCGCGCATGTTTAGCACACTCGTCGTAGGTTAGAATTCATTTGACCGCTATGCTTTTATCTCCCGGAACCCGGCTGGGCCCTTACGAGATTCTCTCGCAGGTTGGCGCGGGCGGCATGGGCGAGGTTTATAAAGCGCGCGATACGCGGCTGGACCGGACCGTCGCCGTGAAGGTTTCGAGCGAGCAGTTCTCGGAGCGCTTCGAGCGCGAAGCGCGAGCCGTAGCGGCGCTCAACCATCCCAACATCTGCCAGCTCTACGACGTCGGTCCTAATTATCTGGTCATGGAGTATATCGACGGCCAGACGCTGAAAGGTCCCCTGCCGTTGGACCTCGCGCTGAAATATGCCGCCCAGATTTGCGATGGATTGGAGGCAGCCCACAACCAGGGGATCACCCACCGCGATCTAAAGCCTGAAAACATAATGATGACCAAATCAGGAATCAAACTCCTGGACTTTGGTTTGGCCAAGCGCTCGATGATGCCCGGGCAGAGCGACGACACTCAAACAGTTGCTCTTACAAAAGAGAATACGATCCTCGGTACGCTCCAGTACATGGCGCCGGAACAATTGGAAGCCAAGCCGGCCGATGCGCGCAGCGACATTTTCGCATTCGGCACGGTGCTGTATGAAATGGTGACGGGCCAGCGCGCATTCCAGGGCAAGAGCCCGGCCAGCCTGATCTCCGCGATTATGTCATCGGAGCCGGCGCCCATGACCGCGGTACAGCCGATGGCTTCGCCCGCGCTGGACCGTGTGGTGAGAACATGTCTGGCGAAAGATCCGGACGCTCGCTGGCAATCGGCGCGGGACGTGAAGCACGCGCTCGAATGCATTCAGGAGCCTGGGAACGCTGTCACCCGCCAGCGTACCCATCGCGAGCTTTCGGGCTACGCTCTCGCGCTTGCCCTGGCTGCGGCGTTGGCGTTGGTGTATTTCCGCCAGGGTAGCCTGCCAGCCCCAAGTGGACGTATGCTCTTGTCGGTCTCGCTTCCGGAGAAGGCAGAATTCCGGGGCGGGTCGGCTGTCGCGATCTCACCAGATGGCTCGCGGCTGACTGCGTCCGTCAACTCGTCCTCCGGTCATTCCGGCATATGGGTTCGCCCCCTCGATTCGCCGGCATGGCAGACGCTGCCTGACACGGAA
Organism: Bryobacterales bacterium; assembly: GCA_038232555.1. Taxonomy (GTDB): domain Bacteria; phylum Acidobacteriota; class Terriglobia; order Bryobacterales; family Bryobacteraceae; genus JBBSHP01. The sequence continues at coordinate 552 of JBBSHP010000796.1, read as the reverse complement.
GCAGCCAATCGGCCGGCATGGTCGCCGGCCGGACAATCGTTGCTAATTTATAACCTGCAGAGTCTGCAAAAGGTGGAACTCTCCGGTGGGGCTCGCCAGACCCTGTGCTCGGGATACAACATTTATAGCCCCAGCTGGGGCGCCGCCGGCGTGATTCTGTTTGCCAGGGTTACCGGCCCACTCTATCGGGTGCCTGCCTCTGGCGGCCCCTGCAGGCCCGCGACAATGCTGGATCCGGCACAAGATGAAACCAGTCACGCAGCTCCCCAGTTCCTGCCTGATGGCCGGCATTTTCTCTATGTGGGCGTTGGTACCAGCGGAAGCCAAGTGGTCTGGGCCGGTTCGCTGGATTCCAAGGAACGGGTGCGCTTGGTATCGGGCGCCGGGAGCGCGGCATACGCTGGACCAGCCCGCGGCCCGGGCCACCTGCTCTACGAGAAAGACGGAATCGCAGTGGCCCAGCCTTTCGATCCGGTGCGGCTGCGACTCTTGGGTGAGTCTATCCCCATCCCGGGACTGGTCAAGGTGAGAAGCTCACTGGTCTCTTCGATG
>JBBSHP010000795.1:0-3210 GCA_038232555.1 Bryobacterales bacterium | reverse complement strand
TACCATGTTCACGGGTCAATATCCCGCGATGCATGGAGTGTGGCGCAACGGACCCGGGCTGAAGGAAAATGCGGTCACCCTTGCCACGGTTCTCCGCGACTCCGGTTACAGCGCCAATTACATCGGCAAGTGGCATCTCTCCCACAACGACGCGCCCTCGCCTAACAGCCCTGCGAACGGACCGGTACCGCCCGCCAACCGCGGAGGCTTCGCTGATTTCTGGGAAGGCAGCAATGCTCTGGAGCTCACTTCCCATCCGTTCGAAGGCGAAATGTACGCCTCCGATGGCTCGCCGATCCGTTTCTCCGGCCAGTACCGGGCGGATTTCCTCACCGAGCGCGCGGTGCGATTCCTGAAAGGCAATCAGCGCAAAGATCCTTTTCTGCTGGTGGTGTCCTATCTGGAAGTGCATCATCAAAACGACTCGGACCTTTTCGTTCCACCTAAGAAATACGAGGGCCGCTACAAAAATTTCTTCGTGCCTCAGGACTTGCGTCCCTTGCCGGGAACGTGGCCCAGCCAGTTGCCCGGCTATTACGGCAGCGTTGCAGGCATCGACGACGCGATGGGTACTCTGCTCGCCACGCTCAAAGAGCAGGGGCTGGAAGACAATACCGTGGTCGTGTTTACTAGCGATCACGGCTGCCACTTCCGCACCCGCAATGCCGAGTACAAGCGTAGTCCGCATGAGAGTTCCATCCACATTCCACTCATCGTGCAAGGTCCTGGATTCAATCGTTCATCCCAGATTTCAGAACTGGTCAGCCAAGTGGATGTCACGCCGACCTTGCTGGAAGCCGCGGGTCTGAAGAATCCACAGTCAATGCAAGGCCGCAGTATGTTGCCGCTGCTCGCACGCAAGACGGATGGTTGGCCCAACGAAGTTTATATAGAACTGAGCGAATCCCTGACGGGCCGGGCGTTACGGACGCCCCAATGGACTTACGCCGTTGCGAACCCGAAGCGCGAATCCGCTAGCGCCCGGTACAACGAATACATGTTGTACGATCTTTTCGCGGACCCCTATCAACACACCAATCTTGCGGGGCGCACCGAATATCGGAAGATCTCGGATGACCTGCGCGGGCGCTTGCTCGCGCGAATCGTCGAGTCTGGTGGCCCGAAGCCTGTAATTGACCCTCCCTTTATCTCCTATGTCTGACATGGATCGCAGAAATTTCCTGACGCAGTCGCTGGGCGCCTCCAGTTTGTTGGCGCAGAATCCGCCCGGCCAACGACAACAAAGCCAGCCCAACATCCTGCACATCATGTCGGACCAGCAACAGTGGGCTTGCATCGCGGGCCGTTCGCCCGCGCGCACGCCTAACCTGGACCGGTTAGTGAAATCGGGCATGCTTTTTGAGCGCAGCTATACACCCAGCGCGGTGTGTTGTCCGGCCCGCGCCATGATTTTGTCGGGCGCCTATCACTGGCACAATGGCGTGTTTAACCAGATCCACTCCGCTCCCTCCGTGCATCGCGATATGTTTCCCAATGTCGTGTTGTATCCAAACCGCCTGAAAGACGCCGGGTATCGCATGGGATACGTAGGAAAATGGCACGCCAGTTGGACCCGTTGTCCCGCCGACTTCGGCTACGAGATGGCCGGCATCAATGGATGCGATCCGGCCATCTTGCGGAAGTACGATATGAATCCGGATCGTGTTCCGCAGTCCAAAGGTGAGCTGAAACGTCACCCTATGAAAATGATTCAATGGCCGGGTGACAGCCCCGTGGCCGAATGGGGTTACACGGAAGGTGCCGAAGAAAAGACGCACGCCTGGGAAGTGGCCGAGATGGCTATCCGCATGATGGGCCGCCTCGCCAAAGACACCAAGCCGTGGCTGCTGGAGACACACTTTGTCGATCCCCACGATCCCTACTTTCCGTTAAAGAAATATCTCGATGGTTACGACCCTCGCTCGATTGCGGTGCCGAAGAGTTTCGGCGATACCTTTGAGGGCAAGCCGGGCATGCACAAGCGCGAGTCGTCCATCTGGGGCAATGTTACTAAGGACGATTACCGTCAGAGCCGGGCTTGCTACTACGCTTCAGTCGAGCAGCTCGATCACCAGATCGGCCGCATTCTCGACGCCCTGGAACAGACCGGGCAGGCCCAAAACACGATGGTCGTTTTCACCACCGACCACGGGGACATGTGCGGCAATCATCGTATGTGGATCAAAGGATGGATTCCGTATGAGGAAACATATCGCGTGCCCCTCGTCATCCGCTGGCCTGGGCACATCCAACCCGGAACAGGTTCGAAACATCTGGTCCAGACTCACGATCTCGCGCACACCTACGTAGCTGCAGCCGGAGCCGCCGCGTTGCCTTATGCCGACGGCCGCGCGTTGCAGCCCCTATTTGCCAATCCCGCAACGCCTTCCTGGGCGGATCAGATTATGTGCGCCTACTACGGCGGCGAGTTCTTATATACCCAGCGCATCGCGATCACGCAGCGCTTCAAATATGTCTTCAACGGTTTCGATATCGACGAGCTCTACGACCTGGAGCGCGATCCGGAAGAAATGCACAATGCCGTCGCCGACTCATCGTACGCGAAGTACTGCGACGACATGCGCGCGCGGCTGTATGAGATGATGGCCCAGTTTGAGGACCCCTACGGCATGCCAGTACGGTGGACCTTGCCCGGTCAACGCCCCGGCCGCTATGGCGCCCCGCGTTACTTGCCGAGAGGGAAGCGGCTCACGTAATGACAAACCGCCGGCGCCTGCAAATAGCGATGACGTTGCTGCTACTCGTGCCACAGTTCGTTTTGGCGCAGGGCCGAGTGACAGTCTACGGCACCGTCAGCGACCCTTCCGGAGCGGCCATGGCCGGCGTGTCGGTCACGGCTACAAACAGCGCGACGGGTCAGAGCAGAGAGACCATGTCCTCGGCGGACGGTAGATTTGTGCTGCCGGATTTAGTGATCGGCGATTATCGGGTGACGGCGCAGGCTCCCGGATTCAAAACATTCACCGAGAGCGCCATCGAGTTGCGCGTTGACGAGAACCGTCGGGTCGACGTACGCATGCAAGTCGGCGCTGTTTCCGAAAATGTGACTGTCACTGCCGAGACGGCCCAGGTGGACACGCGCACTGGAACAATTACGGAGGTCGTGGACTCGGCCCGGATCGTTGAATTGCCGTTGAACGGTCGCAATGCTTTGCAACTGCAGTATCTGGTTCCCGGCGCCGGCCGCAT
>JBBSHP010000794.1:0-3217 GCA_038232555.1 Bryobacterales bacterium | reverse complement strand
CTCGGTGGGTGCCCAATCGAATGTGTATGTTGCCAATCTTGCCGGGAACAATATTTCGGTGATAAGCGCAACCTTTTCCGTGATCGCGTCCGTTCCGGTAGCGCAGGGGCCAACCGGGTTGGGAGTCACTCCTAACGGAGCATCCGTTTATGTGGCTTGTCAGTCCGCCAATGTAGTCTCCGTGATTAATACCTCAAGCAATTCCGTGATAGCGACCATTCCCGTAGGGGTGGCTCCAACGCAGTTAGCGATCAGCCCGGATGGTACTCGTGTCATCGTAAGCGATAGCGGGTCCAGCCAGGTTTCGATCATCGACACGGGTTCGAACTCCGTTGTTGCCACAGTCAATGTCGGTTCTAAACCAAGCGGGCTCTCCTTCAGCCGCGATGGTAGCAGGGCTTTCGTTGCAAATACCTATTCGGATAACGTTTCGATAATCGACACCTCTTCCAATAACGTGATCGGAACCTTCAACGTCGGCGCACAACCCTCGGCTATTTTGGTCACACCCAATGGCCAGCGGATCTATGTAGCTAATGGAAGCTCAGGCTCTGTCACGGTCCACGATTTGTCGGGCAATCTGGTGGCAACGGTGACTGGGTTCGCTTATCCCAACTCTTTAGGCATTACGCCTAACGGTTCCCGCGTGTTCGTAAGCAATGGAAACGCTGGTTCAGCCTCCGTGATCGATACCAGCTCGAACACTGTGATTGCAAATATCGGGGCCGGTAGCCTGCCCACGGCTATTGCGATTAGTTCGGATGGCTCCAAAGCCTTTGTTACCAATGAGTATGGGTTTTCTCTCTCTGTCATCGATACGGCCAGCAATGCTGTTATCAATACAATCGAACGTGTAGGGGTCTACCCAGTTGGAGTCGCGACGGCGCCTGCAACGTTCCAAGCACCCGCCCCGATAGCCCCAACTTGTACCTACTCACTGTCCGGCAATGCATCCTTAAGCGCCAGTGGCGGTAGCGGGAATGTCACGGTTACCACGTCCCCGAGTTGTTCGTGGACGGCTACCAGCAATTCAGCTTGGCTGAGCGTCTCCTACGGCGCCAGCGGATCTGGCCCCGGCACCGTATATTACTCGGCTAACGCTAATTCGTCAGTTTCGGCGGTACGCGGATCGCTAACAATTGCGGGCCAGTCGTTTAACGTTTCCGTAGCCGGCAATGTGAGCCAACCGAGCGGAACAGTTCCGGGATACTCAACCGCTACCTTTGTAAATGCCGATGCTACCACCCAAGGCAATTGGAAGGGGGTATACGGCCTGGACGGCTATGCGATAGCAAATGACGCGACCAGCTACCCCGCGTACGCACAGGTTTCGATGCGCAATCAATCCTCTTACACTTGGGCGGGATGGACCAGCGATGCGCGGGCTCTACAAAATGGCGGTGGCCGCATTGCTTCCACTTGGTATGCCTCCTCGAACTTCGATATTGACGTCAATTTGACCGATGGCAAAACGCATCGCGTAGCCCTCTACGGTTTGGACTGGGATAATTACGGTGGAGGCAGGGCTGAAAGAATTGACATACTGGATGCGAATACCAGTGCTCTTCTGGACACGCGCTCCCTGGCAGGCTTTACCAAAGGGCAGTATCTGGTCTGGAATCTGACCGGCCACGTAATCCTTCGAATCACATTAACCGGGGGCGGCAACGCCGTGGTGAGCGGGTTATTCTTCGGTTCCGCGGGAACGGGATCGTCCACCGATATCTTCGTGAAAACGGACCATGCCACTCAGGGTAATTGGAAGGGAGTGTACGGGCTGGACGGGTACGCAATCGCAAACGACTCCACCACCTTACCATCCTATGCACAGGTTTCGATGCGCAATCAGGCCTCTTACACTTGGGCGGGATGGACTAGCGATGTGCGGGCTCTGCTGAATGCCGGTGGCCGCGTCGCTTCCACCTGGTACGCCTCCACAACCTTTGATTTCGACGTCAACTTAACTGATGGCAATACGCATCGGGTAAGTCTCTATGGTCTTGATTGGGATACTTACGGCGGCGGCAGGGCAGAAAGGATAGACGTGCTCGATGCAAACACGGGGGCTGTTTTGGACACGCGCAACCTGGCGGGATTCACCAATGGCCAGTATCTGGTCTGGAATCTGACGGGCCACGTGGTTCTTCGAGTCACCTTAACCAGAGGCGGCAACGCCGTGATCAACGGGCTGTTCTTCAATTAGTCTGCTCAAGGACCCGCATTATCCGCAGTTTATGCGGGTCCATTGAACCCCTGCCGATCTGGAGGGATCAACGCGAGGTGGGGTAAGATTTCAACCCGAAAATTGGCTTCGTCTTTGGTTAACTCTTCTCTTACCCGCGCTGTTGGCCAGTCAGACGGCGGGCACGTTCGTTCGTTTTCATACCACTCTGGGCGACATCGATGTTACCCTGCTCACCGGCGCGCCCCGAACACAGTAGCAAATTTCCTTAAGTACGTCGATCGTGGATCGTACAACAACTCCATCATTCACCGCTCCGCTCCGAGCTTTATTTTCCAGGGCGGCGGCTTTCAATTGCGGAACCATACCGCTGTGGCGATCGCACAGGACGCACCCGTTGTGAATGAATACAGCGTCTCGAATACACGGGGCACCATTGCCATGGCCAAGCTGGGCAGCGATCCAAACAGCGCGACCAATCAGTGGTTTTTCAACGAAACGGATGATTTCCAGAATCTCAACAATCAGAACGGACGTTTTCGGTCGAGTGCTCAACTCGGTTGGATCGGCCGTGATGGATAATTGCGACCCTGCCGGTACCCAGCCCGTCGCCATTCGCCCCGCCACTCGATGAAATCCCATTCTTCAATTATGGAGGCGGCGCGGTGCAGGATGAAGACTACGGGATATAGGCGACATCCCAGGCAGAGGTCCGTTATGCCGGGCTCGTCACCGGTTTAGTCGCGTGTATCAGTTCAACGTTAAGGTTCCAGCGGATGCGCGCAACGTGACCTCCCTGTGCATGTGACTTTGGAGGACCAAGCCATCCCGCCGACGCTATGGCTGCCGGTGCAGTCGCCAGAAATAACTCGGAGAGAACGACCCGAGAAAGCCGAGCAGGCTCATCGACAGTTACGACCAACAGATCAGCAAACATAGTGGTTTGGAGACCAGCGCTGGTACGATCTGATCGTGGTTTTGGACGATGCGACCAGGGAAATCTATTACGCGCAATTGGTGGAGGAGGAATCGACG
>JBBSHP010000793.1:0-3217 GCA_038232555.1 Bryobacterales bacterium | reverse complement strand
GATCGGCCAAGATCCGCAGTGGAAGATTGTGAACCGCACCGCAAGTATCGTGGAGGTAAAAGGGAAACTCGCGGTGAAGCTCAGTGAAGGTGCTGGCATGGGTGTTGTGTGGCTTGAAGGCTATGATTTTGTGAACGGAGTCATCGACGTCGACATTCTGGGCCGGAGCCAGCCTGTTCAAGGGAGCTTTGTGGGTATCGTGTTCCGCGCAGTAGACGCGGAAACGCATGACGCGGTGTATTTCCGGCCTTTCAACTTTCGGGCCACGGACCCCGAGCGCCGCAGCCATGCAGTGCAGTACGTGTCCCACCCGAAGTGGCCCTGGCAAGTTCTCCGGTCAGAACACCCAGGCGATTACGAGCGGGCCGTAGTTCCGGAAGTTAACGGGGATGAGTGGTTTCATGCACGCATCGTTGTCGAGCGGCCCAAAGTGAGTGTGTTTGTGAATGGTGCCAGCACACCCTGCCTTGTTTTCAAAGAACTCAGCGACCGCAGTCATGGCTCTCTAGGACTCTGGGTCGGCGAGGGTTCGGGAGGTTCTTTCGCGAACCTACGCGTGGTGCGATCACGTTAGGCTGCTGAGAATCGCAGGCTCCTATGAATAGGTTTTTTGGTTGCGAAGTGGTCGCTGTTCTGGTCGTTTTGCTGGAATGCGGATCGCGCCAACTTGCAGGGGCCGAAACGAGCCGGATCAAAACAATAAGCAGAGCGGCACAAACACTGGCAGAACAGAAGGGCTTTAGCGGTTCCGTTCTGGTAGCCGAGTCCGACACTGTTCTTGTGGACGCATCGTTCGGATTCGCTGACCTCAACTCTCGTCTCCGCAACACTACGGATTCTCAGTTTAGGATCGGCTCACTCACGAAGCCTCTCACCGCATCGCTCGTCCTGCTCCTGCAACAAGACGGAAAGATCCATTTGAAAGATCAGGTCGCCAAGTACTTTACCGACCCTCCTGCTGCCTGGCGGTCAATCAGCATTGCAAATCTACTGGAGCACACATCGGGCGTTCCAGACTCACTGATGAAGCGGGGTTTGTTACATGGGCCGCCACGTCGCACAGCCATCTTGAGGAGATCGGCTTGTTCCGCGACAAACCCCTCAAGTTCCGGCCTGGCACTCGCTTCGACTACAGTAATTCGAACTACGCCCTGCTGGGCGCTGTCATCGAAGAAGTAGCTAAGCAGCCATATGAGCTTGAACTTCGACGCCGCATTCTCGATCCATTGCAGATGCACGATTCCGGGTCAGATGCAGATGGACTCACGCTGCCGAGGCGCGCACAAGGCTATCGGCGGCGAGATGGTGTGTTGGTGAAGGCGCGCTCTGAGTCAATGTCGATTCCATGGGCAGCCGGCGGAATGTATTCGACCACTCATGATTTGCTGAAATGGCTGCGCGGGCTGTTCCAAGGCCGGCTATTGTCGGCTGAGTCATTACAGGTGATGACAACGCCCCGCAGGGGCACTTATGGTCTAGGGATAGCCGTGGCCTTTAAACACGGGACGCGGGCCATATGGCACGATGGCGGTATCGAGGGCTTTAACAGCTACCTGACCTACCTGCCGAACCGGCAAATTGCGATCATTGTTCTGGCTAATCAAGATGGCGATTCGGCTGACCAGCTAGCGTCAGAACTCGTGGATCTGGTACTGGCAAACTGAAAAGCCGTATGCTGCCGTAAGAACATCAATGGAGCGGTTACTCCTTGCCTTGATCGCTCCTGCTCCCGCTAGATTACGTGTAGTCGGTAAGTGGCGCGTTGGCCCGTTTTATAGGCGAGGCGGCTAATCGGATTCCAGGCCGAGCTTGTCATTGACGGCGACGCGCAACTGTTGTTTGCAGCCAAGATACCGCTCCGTTGTCTGTATTGAGACGTGGCCGAGAAGGAACTGGATTTGATCGAGTTCTCCCCCTGCCTGATGGCACAGACGGGCGCAAGTGCGACGCAGATCATGGGGCGCAAGCTTGTCGATTTCGGATCGCCTCGCTGCCTGTTTGACGATCTCCCAGAGCACCTTGGCCGTCATCCCCTCTCCCCAGATATGTCCGTACCGGTTGATCGAGCGAAAGATCCGGCCCTGCGAAATTCCGCTAGCTGCGGTCCAGGTATCAACTGCATGTTTGACCCAAATCGGAATCGGCACCGTTCGAATGTGACCCGCTTTGCCGATGAGATCCGCCACAACCCAATGATCTTCGCGCTGCTGAATGGATTCGAGGTCTAGGCTCAAGAGCTCGCCGCGTCGAAAGCCACAACCGATGAGCATGGCGATCATTGCATGATTCCACTTTTCGCGAAGGGACGGGTTGTCTGAGCAGGCTAATAGCCGCCTAGCTTGCTCCACGGTGAGCCAATTTCCGAGACGCACTCCAATTCGTCGAACTCCCTTTACGCGCGAATGCCCGCCGCCAGCTCCGGGCTTAGCAGTCCGGAGTCCGCCGCTTCGTAGGCAACACGCCGGACTGCGGCAAGGCGCAAGTTGATGGTTGCTGGGGCGTATTTCTGCTCCTCGAGATGAATCCGGTAACGGAGGACGACTATGCGGTTGAACGCGAGACGCGGTTCAGAACAGTACCAAGCCACAAATTCGTTGATGGCGTGATCGTAGGTGCGCTGCCCGCTTGTTGAGGTCAAGCTATTTAGCACCGCAGCCTTGGCGTACTCGAGGTCCGGGAGCGCAAGGACCCGCTTCGGTACTTTTTTCTTTTTGGTTTTTCGATTCGGCATCGGGGACGGACTCCTTCACCGTCGCCCTTGAGAATGCTCCCAAAATCATCACTTCGCCGTTAGGGAGGATCTATCCCCTCGACGGCCAGATGTCAGCATCCGCCGTTATACGGCCATATGGAACCTGCCATTCAGGAGTTCCAGTTTCCCCTAAGGTGTTCGTCCACGATCCACGAGCACAACGGCTGGTGGCCCGCCACCGTACGAGTGGAGAGTTGTGCGAGGTGTGATCAGAACCGAAATCAAATCCCCAACGTGAAATGATCGTCTCCGTTTGAACGGCGTGGCGTAACGCCTGAAATGGAGCTATAAATCAGATATGAACTTGGCATCATTTTGCAACAGGAATCTTCATCTAGCCTTATCCTTCGTGTTCACGCTCTCGGCATCGGCTCAAATATCCAAAACCATATTTGGGGGCGGCGATGCTGCGCCGATACCCGTGTTTGGGGCGCCGGGCGGTATTGTCAACTTGTACGTGCAAGG
>JBBSHP010000792.1:0-3219 GCA_038232555.1 Bryobacterales bacterium | reverse complement strand
GGCAAGCTTTTCTTCCGACTGGCGCAACAGGCTGTGGCCGTCGATCCCGTGACCTATGACCTGATTGTTCACCCGAAACCAGCAACCAGCGCGAAAACCAGTTCCGCAGCGGTTACCTGAGTCAAGCGGATATCCAGCTTTGTATATTACCGGCGGAAGCAATAAGGATCCCGCTCCAGCCAAGCCCTCAGAGCGTTCGGCCCGGATGGCTGTCGAGACCAATTCCGTAGTAGCGGATTTGTTCATGGTTCCCAATCAGCCGCTTCGCTTTACCGATTCGCCCGATCAGCCGCGCTCTGAAGATAACCTGATCGCCTATAGCAGGGTAAAGCACTTCAGCACCAAGGACGATACCTGGCTGGTCCGCCTCGCGATGGTGAAAAGCGGCGTCCGCGCTATGGATGCAATCCAGGAGTTCCTGGCGAGCGAGGCGGGCGGCCACACCAAAGTGGACCAGTTTGTGGTGGCCGGAGGTTCGAAACGCGGTTGGACTACCTGGCTGGTGGCGGCCGTCGACAAGCGCGTGATAGCCATCATCCCGATTGTGATCGATGCCCTCAACAGCGAAGAGGCTACCAAACATCAATTCGAAGCCTATGGCTTTTTCGGACCCGCGGTAGGCGACTACGTGCGCCACGGCATCTTCCCGCACAAGATAGGTACTCCCGAATATGCCGCTGTGCTGAAAATTGAAGATCCCTACAATTACCGCAACCGGCCAAATATGCGAATGCCCAAGTACTTGATCAACGCCTCGGGCGACCAGTTCTTTTTACCCGACAATTCCCAGTTCTACTATCGGGATCTGCCGGAGGAGAAGTACTTGCGCTACGTCCCGAATGCCAAACATAACTTGGCCGGGTCCGATGCGAACGACAGCATTATCGCTTTCTACCAGGCCATCGTGACCGGCACGCCGCGGCCCAGGTTCTCCTGGTTCAAGCAGAAGAATGGAACCATCGTAGTCAACGTGGTGGATTCACCCAAGGAAGTGAAGCTGTGGCAGGCCACCAATCCGGATGGGCGCGATTTCCGCGTCGACACGATCGGCAACGCCTACAAGTCGACACCCCTGACGGAAGAGAAGAAGGGTGTATACGTTGCTCAGGTATCGAATCCGCCTAAAGGATTCACCGCATTTTTTGTCGAACTCACCTATCCAGGTCCGGGCAAATATCCATTCAAGTTCACCACGGAAGTGAGCGTCGTGCCGGATGTGTTGCCTTTCCGTTTTGAAGACGCAGCTAAGAAATACCCGCTCAAACCTGCGGCGAAGTGAACGGCGCAAGAAAATCGGGCTGGACTTAATATAGAAACGTGGCAAAGCTCAAGAGTCGCCGGCGTAGACCCGCGCCCCAGGCGATCGATACGCATCACACCGCGGGGCTTCGCACCGTTGCGGTTTTTGAGGCTGTGAAAGGTGCGCTGGTGTTGCTGGTGGAGGTGGGGCTGCTGTCGCTGGTGCACAAGGACGTATCGGCGGTCGCTGAGCGCCTTGTCCGGAACTTACACATGAACCCGGAGCATCGCGTCTCGCACGTCATTCTTGAAGCAGCCAACCGGATGACTGACGCTAAGCTATGGGCGCTCGCCGCCGGAGCCGCAGCCTATTCCACGGTTCGCTTCGTCGAAGCTTACGGGCTCTGGAATCGGCGGGTCTGGGCCGAATGGTTCGCCCTACTGTCGGGCTGTTTGTACCTTCCCTGGGAAATTTACGAGATAGCCGACCGGCCCACGCTGATTCGCTTCGGAGTACTCGCCGGCAATCTCGTTATCGTGCTTTATATGCTGAAGATCAGGCTGGATGCCTACCGGCACGGCGACGCTTAGAATCCGAGTGGTGGGGTGGGTTGGTGGACGACGGGGGGATCGAACCCCCGACCTCTGCATTGCGAACGCAGCGCTCTCCCAGCTGAGCTAGTCGCCCCCTTGGCTAGTCACTCCAATATTAGCGCAAAACTTGGTCACCAGACGATATTGACTGGATAGCGCGCGATCATCGCGTCATTGGTCACGATCGCGCAATCCTCATGCAGCGCTTGGGCCACCAGCAAGCGGTCGAACGGATCTTTGTGATGCGCCGGCAATGACAACGTTCTGAGCACGTGCGCGCTTTTCACAGCGAGGCCGGCCACCTTCAGCGCCGCCATATGCTTTGGCAGGAAGTCCACCGGATTGCGAATCGATAGCTTGCCTGCCTGGATTTTGAGAGCGATCTCCCACTGGCTGGCCACACTGAAAAAAGGCAAAACGTCAGCCTCTAGCCACTGGCGAGCCTTCGGCGATAGCCGGTCGGGCTGCTCAATCGCCCACAGGAACACATGGGTGTCGAGCAAAAGCCTCATTGGCCGATGAACTCTGCGAATTCATCGCTGCCCATGGGGGCGTCCCAGCCTTCCTGATACTCGATCTGCCCCGCAGCTGAGCCAAGCACTGGCTTGCTGTTCGGCGACTGAGCCTGAATCAACGTGGCCACCGGCTTTCCATGGCGCGTAATCAGGATTGTCTCACCCTGCTCCACGGCTTCGAGAAGCTTGGATAAGTTCGTCTTCGCGTTTGCGACACTGACTTCCATAGGAAAAAGCATCTCATATGTCCGTCCCAAATACAATATGACCTTAGATAATGGGCCAAGTCCCGCCGTGCCGTCCCGGGCGTTCCCTGTGAATTGAGAAGGCCGTGAAGCAGCCGTCAGGCTCGCAGGGCGTTGTGGCTGGCAAGCTTTGGTTGCGGCCCGCGTGAGTTTTGGATCGCTACAGTTTGCGCAGATGAACATAGCATGCTTCAACCTATAAACGGCAGTAGGCCTCAGGGCTTTGAACAGAGAAATGGTGAAGTGCATACCTAGTGTAGTGTCTCACAAATAGATGGACATTTAAAAGTGGCGGATGCATACTGAATCATGCGCCGCCCTTCAGTCCCGCTGCTGCTATCTGAGGATCAAAGCAAGCAGATTGAACAATGGCTGGCAGCCCTGGGAACACCGCAGCAAGTGGCGCTGCGGTGCCGCATTGTGGCAGCGGCGGGCGGCGGGGAATCGGAGGCTGCCATCGCTGCGGCGCTGGAGGTGAACCGCAAGACAGTCGGCTCTGGCGTGATCGTTTTGCCGCCCATGGGTTACAGGGCCTGTGGGATATCGCGCCGGGTCGCGGACGCAAGGCCACCTACGGTCCGGATCGTGTCAAAGCCGTAATTGACGCCACCCTGCAGTCGAAACCG
>JBBSHP010000791.1:0-3220 GCA_038232555.1 Bryobacterales bacterium | reverse complement strand
GATCACCTTCAGATCGGGCGTGGTCTTCGCATGCTCGGTCATCAAATCGAGCGTGTTGTCCTTGTTCGCGCGATCGAGGATGACCAGGAAGGTTTTCTCCCGAAACTGCTGGCATTGCGCGAGAACAGCATCGACGAAGTCCACGGCTTTCTGCCCCTCGTTCGCCATGGGACAGACGATCGCGAGGGAAAGATTGGCGGGGCTGTTAGCTTGCATGTACTGAACTGTTGGTGAGGAAGAGACTCATCGGACTCTTGCATCATTGTGAGCATCTGCAACTTATGTGGCGAGCGATTTGGCTGCGTCACAGGAGCGAGGTCGATTTGCACAGATATCGTCCACCCCACTTTCATTGGCCGCTTTGAATAACGTTCGCAAGATCGTCTCCGCAGCGAGCGGAGCGGTGCGCCATCCCCTCCTGCGGGGCTGGGAATGGGTTTTCGTCACTTTCGTCGCCTCCCGGTTGCTGGTCTTCGCGCTGATTTATCTCTCCCGGCTCATCTTCACTCGAGGAAGCTACTGGCACCCAGGAGGAGTTCTGAGCTGCCTGCTGCAATTCGACGCCGAGCTTTGGTACATCGATATCGCGCGATCGGGCTATTTTTTCAGCGCGACGGAGCCCTCGAGTATGGGATTTTTTCCGTTCTATCCCCTCCTCATCCGGCTGGCCCTTCTCGGCTTCTGGGATTATCGCGTCGCCGCAGTGGTTGCGGCGCATGTTTGCTTCCTAGTCGCCGCCCTGCTTCTGAATGCGTTGATCAATCACGACTATTCCGACCAGCGGATCAACCGTGCCGCCATCACGCTGCTAATGTTTAACCCGGTCAGCTTCTTCTTCTCACACGCTTATTCGGAATCCACCTTCCTGATGCTGGCCACGGGCGCGTTTCTGGCGGCTCTCCGGGGTCGCTGGCTGATCGCCTGCCTTTGCGGGATGTGCCTCTCGGCCACACGCAACATCGGCGTCTTCATCGCCTTACCGCTTTTTATCGAATATCTGCGGCAACTCTGGAGCGGTGGCTTCGACTGGAAGGCACTATTCCATCCCAAAATTCTGTTGTTTGCCCTGATCCCCGGTGGGCTCGTGCTCTTCTTCCTGTACAGCTACTTCGCGTTTGGAGATCCGTTCGCTTATTTGAAAGCGACCGCCGTCTGGGGCCGAACTCTGGTGCCGCCTTGGCGCACAATTGGCAACGCTCGCTCTTATCCGCCTTTTTGGATTGCCTACTGGGTGGCGGGACTTTGCCTCGGGCTGATTGCGTACATAGGCGGCTTTTTTCTGAGGATCCGCACGCCTTACATGGTCTACGGCGCGCTGCTGATCGGTGTTTACCTCTGCGGGAATAGCTTGGAAGCGATTGCGCGGTTTATGAGCGTGGTGTTTCCCCTGTTTATCATCGTTGGGCTGGCCGCAGTGCGTTTTCCGTTCACCTATGTCCCCATGCTGGGAGCCTCCATCGCGATGTTCACGCTGGGCACGGTGCTTTCGGCGATTGGTTTCTGGATTACTTGAGCGGCCAGAGAGTTTAACATGCCCAGGTCTCCCGTCCCTCAGTCTCTCCGATGCGCGATGGCTGCGCTGCTCGCGATAGCGATCTTAACCGGATGCGATTTGAAACAGACGCCCGATCACAACAGCGAACCACGCTTGCATGTCTATGAATTCGGCCAGCCGATCCCCTTCGGCCTCGGAGGTGACGATCACCGCTTCGCCCTCTCGGGGTGGAGCGAGCCGGAATCCGGTTTTACCTGGAGCGACGGGATCGGCGCCTCACTGATGCTAAGGGTTCCCGCGACGAACACGCCGCTAACCTTGCGCATGAAACAGTGGGCGTTCACTCATCCCCCGGCTGATTTACTGTTCCAACCGGTAGATGTGTCTGTGAATGGGAAGAAAATCGCCACGTGGCATGTGAGCGAAAAGAAAGTTTATCGTGCTGTCATCCCGAAAGGCCTAGTTGGCGCTCCTGGTACCGTGCTTACTGCACGTGGGGCCACTGACCGTCCGGACGATCCGCGGCGCGCAAATCTCCTCATCATTGACTTCTACATCCCCAAAGCGCAGGCGCCCGTTCTGATCGGCGCCTCTCAAGATTCGCGGAGGCTCGGGATTGCCGCCGTCGAGCTCACCGTCCAGGAAGGAGCAGATCCGAACGCGGGTGACGACGATGTGAATGCCACTGCGCCCATGACTGGCGAGGGAAGTCTTTATGCCTTTGGGATTCCACTAAAGTTCGGGCAGGGCGAAAACGGCGGCCGCTACAAGCTCTCCGGCTGGCATGATGCTGAGCCGACATACACCTGGACGGGTGCTCAGCCCGCTGTCTTGGGATTGAGAATACCGAAAACGAACAATCCGCTCTGGGTCACCTTGATTGCGAACGGCAATATCCTGCCACCGCAGCTCCCGACGCAGCCGACTGAGCTGTACGCCAACGGCCAAAAAGTAGCGGAGTGGCAAATCTCCGGCCGCGACGAGTTCCACGCCACCATCCCGGCCAGTGCATTGAATCCCAACGGCGTGCTCTCGCTGGAATTGCGCACAGCTAAAGCCACTTCACCGCAGGCGCTCGGCGTCAACAATGATGCGCGTCCGCTCGGGATCGCCTGCTACGAACTAGCGATTCAAGAAATCAAATGAAGCATCAGAGTACCTCTGGTTGCCTGAACCGATGTTCAGCGCCGTCGGCTGAATCGAGCGCCTCATGAATACAGACAAAGCTAGACGGCAGATCGCAGCCTCCTCGTTTTCGGAAGCTATCGCTCGCGGAGCAGGGTGGGTCCTTGCGGCCTTTGTGGCATCGCGGCTCGTCATCGTTGCGGTCATCCTGCTTTCGAGGTTGATCATCGTCCCAAGCCAGTTCTCCCATCCGGGCGGCCTCCTTAGCGTTCTGACGCACTGGGATGGCGGATGGTATTTGAAGATTGCGCAGGAGGGCTACTCGTACTCACCGGGCGCGCCTTCGAGTATCGGATTTTTCCCGCTCTATCCGATCCTTGTGCGGTTGTTTTCCGCCGTCCTCGTGAGTCCGCCGGTGGCGGCGGTGTTGATCTCTAATTTCTGCCTTCTAGCAGCGGGGTTGTTGTTCTACGCCCTGCTCCAGATGGAGAATGATGACGACGCGATCAGCCGCGCGGCGGTGACGTTGCTGATGTTCAGCCCCGTCAGCTTCTTCTTCTCGAGCGCATACTCCGAATCCACTTTTCTGCTCTTGTCAGT
>JBBSHP010000790.1:0-3223 GCA_038232555.1 Bryobacterales bacterium | reverse complement strand
GGCGGGTTCCTCATGCAGTTTATGGTGCAAGGCGCCTGGGGTGTCATCCCGGCCCATCTGTCGGAACTCTCGCCTGATTCGGTTCGCGGCTTTCTCCCGGGCTTCGCTTACCAGTGCGGCGTGCTGCTTTCGAGCTCCGTCGTCTGGATTGAGACGGTGTTCGCGCAGCGGACGAACTACCCGACAGCCATGGCCCTGACCGCTGGAACGGTTTTCACCGGAGCAATCGTGATGACGGCCCTGGGCCGCGAGCGCAAAGGCGCAATCTTCGGCCAGTCCACGGACTAGACTAAGGGAGCCAATTCCATGCGTACTCTCTGGCTGGCCGCTTTCCTGGTTCCGCTCCTGGCGGTCGAACGGTGGGATGTTTACGAGATTGCGTTTTCAGGTCCCAGCGCGGGCAACCCCTATCTAGACGTGAAGGTGGGCGCCCATTTCCGGTTTCGTAACCGTGTGGTGAACGCCGATGGCTTCTATGACGGAGCGGGCACTTATCGAATCCGCTTTATGCCGGATGAACCCGGCGAGTGGAGCTACACGACGTTCAGCAACGTTCCCGCTCTCAATGCGAAGACCGGTGTGTTTACGGCCTCACCGCCGTCCAAGCGCAACCATGGTCCGGTAAGCGTCAAGTACACCACTCATTTTGGGTACGCCGTTGGAACACCGTATGTTCCGTTCGGGACCACCTCGTACGCCTGGATTCATCAGGGCGATGCGGTGGAGGACGATACGCTTCACACTCTGCAGACGGCCCCGTTCAACAAAATGCGTATGTGCGTTTTTCCGAAGCACTACACCTACAACGACAACGAGCCGGCTTACTATCCCTTCCCGAGAAGCGCTGCGGGAGAAAACGACTACTCGCGCTTTAACCCCGAGTTCTTTCAGCACCTCGAGAAGCGGGTGCGGGACCTCGAAAACCTGGGCATAGAGGCGGACCTGATCCTTTTTCATCCTTATGACAACTGGGGCTACTCCAAGATGGCCGCCGAAGTCGACGACCGGTATCTGCGCTATGTCGTGGCCCGGCTGGCAGCTTACCGGAATGTCTGGTGGTCGCTCGCCAACGAATACGATTTCATGAAGAGTAAGACCATGCCGGACTGGGACCGGTTTTTCCGCATCGTACAGGAGAGCGATCCCTATCAGCACCTCCGTTCGATTCACAACGGCACGATCCTTTACGATCACTCCAAGCCGTGGGTCACTCATGTGAGTATGCAAAGCTCCGATCTCGACAAGGCTCACGAGTACGTGCTCACCTACCAGAAGCCGGTCATCTACGACGAGTGCGAGTACGAGGGAAACATCCCCAAGCGGTGGGGGAACATTTCCGCTCACGAGTTGGTCAGACGATTCTGGCTGGCCACCGTGCAAGGTGCTTACGGGGGCCATGGGGAAACGTATCTGGATACCAACGATATTCTGTGGTGGTCCAAAGGCGGAGTATTGCGGGGTGAGAGTCCTGCGAGAATCGCCTTCTTCGAGAATCGCCTTCTTAAGGAAGCTCCTGGACGGAGCGCCGGAAGAAGGGCTGAATAGCTTGACCACTTACTACCTCGGTGCCGGACAGGAAGGGCGCTTTTATCTGTTCTACTTCGATGTGAATCAACCGGCCGAATTCAGCTTTGAACTCGCGAAGGGCGTGCAATACCGGGCGGATTGGATCGACCCTTGGGAGATGACCATTCAGCCCGTGGCCGGGACGTTTACGGGAACATTCAAGATGAAGTTGCCTGGGCGGCCCTTCCAGGCAGTCCGGTTTCAGCGAGTAAGGTGAGGTATTGTTGAGTCAAAGGGGTACGACCATGATTCGTCGTTACAATGTTTCTCGCTTGCTCGCAAGCTGCGTGCTGAGTCTCAGTTTTTCCGGTTTGATTTTCGCCCAGGGTTTTGGAACCATCGTGGGCACGGTCACGGATTCCACCGGAGCGGTGATTCCCGCCGCAAAGGTGAGAGTTACAGATGAGGCCACCTCCATCTCACGCGAGACCAACACCAACGACCAGGGCTATTATGTCGTTCCGGCCCTGCGCCCGTCCACCTATACGTTAACTGTGGGGGCCGGCGGCTTCGCCCCGTCGGTTCGAAAAAGCATTCTGTTGCAGGCCGATCAGAGCTTAACGGTAAACCAGAGTATTGCGGTGCAGCAGTCCGCCGAAACAATCGAGGTCAACGCGGAGGCCAGCCAAGTCAACACCAGTACGGCAACCGCGAGCGAAGTAGTGGATCAGCGACGGGTCGTGGAACTGCCGCTCAATGGACGCAATGCGGCGTCGCTGCTGCTGGTTGTCGCGGGGGCAATTCCGGCGCCCGGTAGCGACGTCGATCAGGGCAACACTAAAACCTTCCCTTCCGCAGTGACCGTGTCCACCAACGGTTCACGGCAAAACCAGGTGAGTTTTCGCCTGGATGGCGCGAATAACAACGATCTCTATACGAACGTGAATCAGCCTTTTCCCTTCCCCGACGCTCTTCAGGAGTTTAGCGTTCAGACCGCAAACTACTCAGCTAAGTATGGCGGGAACGCGGGAGGCGTGGTGAACGTAGTGACCAAGTCTGGATCGAATGAACTGCACGGCGATGCCTTTGAGTTTGTCAGAAACGCGGTTTTCAATGCCCGGAACTTTTTTGCCCCGCGCCGCGATCTGTTGAAGCGCAATCAGTTCGGCGGAACCATTGGAGGCCCGATCGTGATTCCGGGCTTGTTCAACGGCAAGAACAGAGACTTCTTCTTCTTTGGATACCAGGGCACTCGCATTCGCAATATCGGCGGCACCAGCAGCGCTTTTGTTCCCACTACTGCCAACCTGGCGGGGGACTTCTCCAATGTCTTGAGCGCATCCGATCCCTCCAACCCGTTTGCGAAGGCGACCACCATCATTGATCCCCAGACTGGCATCGCTTTCCCTGGCAACCGGATCCCGACCGGCCGCTTTGATCCCGCTGCTCTGGCGCTGCTCAAATACCTTCCCGTGGTGTCCAGCGGGAATGGCCGCATCTTTTACTCGGTGCCGCTGGCCCAGAACTTCGATGAATACCTGGCACGCGTGGATCATTCTTTCACCGAAAAAGATAGGCTGACAGGTCGCTTCTTCTTCGACCGGTTCCAGAATACGGGTTTTCTCGATAAGTCGAATTATCTAAGCAACTCCAACTTCTCTGTGATCAATTCGCAGAACGCCTTGTTGAGTGAAACGCACGTGGTTAGTCCCGCGGC
>JBBSHP010000789.1:0-3224 GCA_038232555.1 Bryobacterales bacterium | reverse complement strand
TACTCACGGCCCCGTTGAAGTAAGTCCTGCCGTTCAGCATGATCGCTCCCCACCTCTAGGTTCCATGGCTTCGGCATCGCGAGGAGCGGAGCAACGCAGGGAAAAGCCGTTGCGCTTGATCCCGCAAAATCAACTGGTAAATAATGGGCCGGATACCGCGGTCCAGGCCACTCCCGGTCCGCTTGTTGCTGCAACAGCGGGCCTTGCTTTCGCGGGCGTCGGCGCTGGGGACTACGGTTTCGCTCCGAATGCGGCGCCCCCCGATACAAACGGAGCCGTGGGCGCGACGCAATACGTGCAGTGGGTAAACGAAAGCTTCGCGGTTTTCGATAAGGCCACTGGTGCGATTGCAGCGGGATTTCCGAAAGCCGGCAACACTCTGTGGACTGGCTTTGGAGGAGGCTGCGAGGTCAATAATGATGGCGATCCCATCGCGCAATACGATAAAGCCGCCGGCCGCTGGGTTCTGACTCAGTTCTCTGTAACCAACCCCGCTACTTATGGCTATTTGCAATGTGTCGCGGTCTCCACTACTTCCGATGCGACCGGTACTTACAACCGCTACGCGTTCTCGTACGGAAGCACCCAATTCAACGATTATCCCAAGCTGGGCGTTTGGCCGGATGGCTATTACATTTCCTACAACATCTTCAACAATGGATCGACCTTCGCCGGTTCCAAAGTTTGCGCTTTGGACAGAGCGAAGATGCTGACCGGCGCGGCCGCGACGCAGGTATGTTTCCAAACGAGCACCAGCTACGGCGGCCTGCTGCCGTCCGACCTGGATGGGGCCACCGCTCCGCCACTCGGCTCGCCAAATTTCTTCTTAAATTTTGGGTCCAATAGCCTGAACCTTTGGAAATTCCGCGTAAACTTTGCTAGCCCTAACAGCTCGACTCTCACCGGACCAACCAACATCCCGGTCGCGACTTTCACCACCGCCTGCAGCGGGGGAGGCACTTGCATTCCACAGCCCGGTACCAGTCAGAAACTCGACTCCCTCGCGGATCGCCTAATGTATCGGCTCGCGTACCGGAACTTTGCGGACGGTCACGAATCCCTGGTCGTGAATCATTCTGTCCAGGTGTCCGGTACCAAACGCAGTTCAGTTACGGGAATTCGCTGGTACGAGCTGCGGAATCTTAACGGCACCCCCGCCATCTTTCAACAAGGCACATTCAGCCCGTCCGATGGCATAAGCCGTTGGATGGGCAGCATTGCTATGGATAAAGTAGGCAACATCGCTCTCGGATACAGCACCTCCAGCGGCACGGTACATCCGTCGATTCGGTACACCGGGCGTGTTCCAAGTGATCCTGCCGGCACGCTCCAAACAGAAAATTCAATTCTAACCGGGGGTGGTTCTCAACTCTCAAACCTTAGCCGGTGGGGTGATTACAGCGCCCTGACCGTCGATCCGGTTGACGACTGTACTTTCTGGTATACGACCGAATATCAGAAGGCTGACGGAACATTCAACTGGAGCACTCGCATCGCCAGCTTTAAGATTTCGTCCTGCCAGTAGTAGCCATCGGGGCCTTCTCGTTTCATCGTGAGCGCCCCATCTCCGCCACTCCAACTCCTCCCGTCGCTCCCGGCCGCCCCTTCAAATACTTGTCGTACCAGGCCAGATATCGCTCCAGCCGGTCCCGCACATAGCTCGGCCGCGTCACTCCGTGAAACTCATTCGGATAAATAATAAGCTGGGTGTCGATCCCCAGGCTCCGGAGCGCCTGATACATCTGTTGACTGCCCTCAATCGGCACATTGAAATCGCGCTCGCCTCCCAGGAACAGAGTCGGCGTTGTGATCCGGTCCGCATGCAGGAACGGATACGAGAGCTTTACGTACGTGTCAAAGGACTTCCAGGGTGGACCAATCTCATTATCGTACTGAATGATGTATTGATCGGTGCCATAAAACGAAATCGTGAACCCCGTTCCTGCGCCGCTGGTTGCCGCCTTAAAGCGATGATCGCTCGCTATCAGATAATCCGTCAGAATACCCCCGTAGCTCCAGCCGCCCACCCCCAACTTGTCCGGATCGGCCAGGCCCATCTTGACCAGGTGATCCACGCCAGCCTGTAAATCCTCCACTTCATAGTGCCCCCAATCGGCGAAGATGGCGCGTGAGTATTTCTGACCCCGCCCGGCGCTGCCGCGATAATTTACCGCCAGGACCGCGTACCCATTTGCCGCGAACCACTGCCGCTCGGCATTGAACGAGTGTGCATCCTGACCGTTGGGACCGCCGTGGATGCGGAGTATCAGCGGAACTCTGCTGCCTTGGACGTATCCAACCGGCTTGGTGAGCAGGCCATGTACCTTCGTGCCATCCTTGCTGTTGAAACGGACCTCCTCCGTCGCGGGAAGATCCAATGACGCGAAGAGAGCGTCATTCTGGTGGGTGAGCTGCCGTAGCGATCCCCCCTCCACTGCATACACCTCGTTGTGCTTCGTGTCGCCGCCCGACAGCACTGCCGAGCAAGCCTTGGATGCGGTCGGGCTACTCACCACTACCGGGGATGCCATCAGCCGTTCCACTGTAGCCGAGCCTGAACCTGCCCCGATCTGGACGCGCACGGGGTAAACGGACATGTCATCGGCAACTAGTACCGTTAGCGTCTTTCCATCCTCGCTGAAGTGTGGCGCCGACACGCTGCGATCGAGATCCGCGACCGCTTTCACTAGCGTCGGGCCGCTGCTTCCGTCAGCCGGGACCAGGGCCAGCCGCTCCATTCCATAAGCACGGTACTTCTTTTCGTCACCTTCCAGGAGGGCGATCCACTTGCCATCGGGACTCCACTCGGGCCGGGCGCGTCCGGCCAGGCGGTTCATCGGCGTGAGCGCTTTTTCGACGCTACCCACGCCGGCGTCGGCAACATACACCTGTCCGTCCGGATCTCGATCCGGGTCCGCCGAATGATTGCTCATGAACGCGATCCTGATGCCATCGGGCGACCATGCCGGGGACGACTCGTCCCATTTGCTTCGAGTCAAACGGTCCAGCTTTTTCGTCGCGATATCGAATAAATAGATATAAGTGTGCCGGCCAGAAAGCAGATATCCCTGGATATCCTGCTTGTAGTGGTAACGATCGATCACCACCGGCTTGGGTACTTTGGGCTTCACCGGCGTAGCAGGGTTAACAGGAGTAGCAGGTGTGCCGCCGCCCGTCTCTGCCGGAGGCGCGTCCGGCGCATCCGGATCGGGATCGCCGATCAC
>JBBSHP010000788.1:0-3228 GCA_038232555.1 Bryobacterales bacterium | reverse complement strand
GTAGATTCTTCTCCCGCCATTCCATTCGTCGACGCTGACGCTGCCGCGTTCGAGCAAATCGTGACTCGCACAATTGAATATGCGATCCGCATGGTCCTGGTCGGTCCAATTTCCGTTTCGGTCCATTGTTTCGATCGGGACGCGGAGGGAGATACCACGATTCAGGTGGCGGTTCGGGCTCCTGAATGGCCCATATTGGAGGATCATGTTGCGCTGTGTTTGGCGCGAGCCTTTGCATCCCGAATGGGAGCAACGCTCCAGCACATTGTTGCTGAATCTGAGAGTCGCATCGAACTCTCCATTCCCGTAACAATTACAGATTCGGAGCTTCCGCGGGCCGCCCAGCCTGGCATTCGTATTCTTGTCGCGGAGGATTGTGATGACAGCTACAATCTGCTCTCCGCATTATTAGAGGATCAGCCGTGTTCGCTCAGCCGGGCCACCGATGGCGGCCAGGCAGTGGCCATGGCAACATCCGGCCAATATGACATGGCTTTTATGGACATCAACATGCCGCAGCTGAATGGCTATGCCGCGACGCAGCGCATTCGTGATTGGGAGACGCTCACATGCCGCGAAAGGATGCCCATCATAGTTCTGTCCTCGAACGCGCTCGAATCCCAACTTCGCGAGGGCGCGATTGTTGGATGCTCCGGTTATCTGGAAAAGCCGGTACCCAGAGCGATTTTGGTCCACACTATTAATCATTATTTAAGTGCCAGTCACACCGTCAACAACTTTATTTCTTCTGACTAAACTCGTCTCCCCTCATCAACGTCAGCATCAGCTGGCTGCAGCTTCAGGTCCAACCGCCTATCCGGGACGTAAACTGAAATCGCCCGGGGAGATCTGCGCAAGCCGTGCTCCGGGGCCGTCGGCCGCTATTCCATCGGGGGCATACACGGATCTCATCCTGCACACCAAGGAAGCCGGCGCCACTTCCCTCCAACACAGGATCGCTTCGTAGCCCGCCACCCCAACCAGCTCGTTGGGGTGGAATTTCTGAATAGTGATTGACGTTTCCGCGGCCACCAGCGAATTTGGGTCGGCTTGCTGGAGCTTACATCCTCCAGTCACGGCCGCGCCAACTTTATTTTTCAGCAACTAAATCCCAACGAATCATCGACTTCGCAAAACCGGAGCCCTTGGATTTTCACAGACGATTTCAGTCGCGTCCTACAATTGAGGCGGTGACAACCGAGTCCGGCCACCGCGCGGGAGCGCGGAAATCACGAATTTTTTGCAAAACGATGCAATAGATCCGCAGATGCGCAGACGCTTCGTTTTCAATAACTTGGCGCCTTGCGGTGTGGGGCGGGTGAAGCTCCCGCGCTTACCATGAAACTAGTCTTAGCTTTCGGGAGTTATACATGTTTATGAAGCGTCGCCTTGTTGCCGCTATTCTTTTTGCAATTCTGGCCTTCAGCACTGCTTTTAGCCAGGATCTCCGCGGCACTCTCAGCGGAATCGTCTCGGATGCCACCGCCTCTCCAGTCGCGGGTGCAAAGATCACCGTCTCCGAAACTCACACCGGCAGCAAGGTTCAGCTCGAGACCGATAACACCGGTCGCTATAGCGCTCTCTCGCTGCTTCCCGGCGATTACGAGATCTCGGCCCAATTCGAGGGTTTCAAAGAATTCATTCGCAAGGGCGTACACCTTGGTGCGGGCGAACACCCCGTCATCGATATCACCCTGCAGTTGGGCGACGCCGCCCAGAGTGTTTCAGTCACCGCCGATGCGCCTCTCATCAACTCTGAAAACGCTTCGGTCGGACAAGCTATCACCACCAAAGAGGTTGAAAATCTGCCGCTTAACGGAGGCACTCCCCTCGTATTGGCTTCTCTTGCAATTGGAGTTCTCGCCACCGGTCAGCCGTCCCTGATTCATCCTTTTGATAGCGGCGCAGCGGCCGGATGGAGCATCGGCGGCAATCCCGGCCAGACCAACGAAATCCTCATCAACGGTTCGCCGGACGCCACCTGGGACGGCCGCCTCGCTTAGTCCACCCAAGGATGCTGTCCAGGAAGTACGGGTGAAGGCTTTCGATTCCGACGCAGGGTTCGGTCACACCGGCGGTGGCACGCTCAATCAGGTCTTGAAGAGCGGGACCAATCAGTTGCATGGATCGTTGTGGGAATCCAATCAGCCCAATACGCTGACCGCCAATAACTTTTTCAATAACAAGGCCGGCCTGGGCAATCCGGTCACTCATTACAACCAGTACGGCGCGGTAATTGGCGGCCCTGTAATCATCCCGAAAATCTACAACGGCAAAGACAAGCTTTTTTGGTTCTTCGCCTATGAAGGTCTGAAGGACAGCCAGCCCAATACTACCTTCCTGACGGTGCCCACCGCCAAAGAGCGCCAGGGTGACTTCTCCGATCTTCTTAAGATCAACAGCAGCTACCAACTGTCTAACCCGTACACGGCGACGGTTAGCGGAAGCACGGTGACGCGCTCGCCCTACCCGAATAACGTGATCCCGGCCAACCAGCTCAATCCGGTCGCGCTCGCTCTTCTGAAGTATTACCCGGAGCCGAACATCGCAGCCTCGCGCTCGGATGGGTTCAACAATTACGGGAACACTGCGCCGACCACCGACGACTACAACAATCAGTTGGTCCGCATGGACTACAACATGAGCGATCGCAACCGCATGTTCTTCGACGTAAGGCGTACCGGATACTTACAAGTGAAGAACAACTATTTTGGAAACCTCTCCACCGGTTCGCAACTAACGCGCAGCAACCTGGGTTCCAGTTTCGATGACGTGTTCACTGTCAACAGCACCAACGTCATCGATCTGCGGCTGAACTTCACTCGCATGGATGAAGCGCACCCGTCACCCAGCGCGGGCTTCGACCCCACCTCGCTTGGCTTACCGTCTTATCTGACGAGCAACTCGCAGTACCTGCAACTGCCCTTCATCAGCTTCGCAACCAACTCGGGCTTCCAGGCGCTTGGAACCAACGGTGCCAACAAGCTTCCTTCGCAGTCGGCGCAGCTCTACGCCACCTGGACCACGATTAGAGGAGGTCACACCATCCGAAATGGCGTGGATGCGCGGCAGTATAACTTGAACATTGCCAATTACGGCAGCTCGGTCGGCAACTTCGCATTCACTGCGAACAACTGGGTGCGCGCCTCCAGCAGCGCTTCGTCCACGGTTGTCTTAGGCCAGGACTTTGCGGAGTTTCTGCTAGGTCTGCCAACCAGCAGCGCGACG
>JBBSHP010000787.1:0-3229 GCA_038232555.1 Bryobacterales bacterium | reverse complement strand
GGCCGCCGCGGCGCGAAATTCGCTCCAAGTGCCGGCGCGGGCTAATGAGAGGGCGGGCAGGTAACCCGCGCCACCCGGTTCCGTGCCGCTCCAGCGCAGAGCGTACGCGCGATCCGTGGAGCGGTCTTCGTAAATCACGGGACCATGCATCGTGTACCGCAGTTCCACCTGTTCAGGATTCTTCCGTCCTTTGACGGAAACCTGCTGATGTTCGATGTCCATTTTCTTCCACGCACCGCGATACAAATACTCATCGGGATTGCCGGGATTCAGCTTCTCGATGTAGAGATCCTGCTGATCCATTCCGACGATGGTGAACCCGAACGCGATCTGGTCGTTGTGCCCCAGAGCGATGCCGGGCAGGGCGGGTTCACCGGCGCCGATCGCGTTCCAGCCGGGCGCAACCAGGTGGACCGTTTTGCGCAGCGACGGAATCTGCACCGGACGATGCGGATCGTTGGCCAGCAGAGGCTTTCCGGTAACTGTCCTGGTGCCATCCACCACCCAGTTGTTGCTGCCCTGTTCACCTGGAAAAGTCACGCGGCCGGTAGCCGCAACATAGTCGCGGATAATCGCGTTCGTGATGCTCGCCAGGTTGATCCCGGGCGGAGGATCGAGCGCCCGGAAGGGATCGGGGGGCATCAGCTTCTGCACCGTTTCCAGTCCGAATCGGGTGACGTCGATGGCACGCTGTACTTCGCGCGACATATTGCCGGTCATCAGCAGTCCGGCCACGCGCGAGGCGACATCTTCCGGCTCCCACAACCCCGGCGAGTATCCGGCCATCTGGAATTCCAGCGGCTTCTGTCCGTGCAGCGACCGGATGTATGCATTAATACCGTCTGTGAACGCAGTGACGATCTCTTTGGCGTCGGGAGAGTAGCTCTGCCACTCGGCGTCCCAGTTGCCGCGAAAGCGAACCAGGCGCGCAATCCGATCGCGCGGAAGCGCGGCGGGCCCCAGCACTTCGGCCAGTTTTCCGGTGCCAATCCGCCGCCAAAGATCAATCTGAAAAAGCCGGTCTTTGGCGACCACAAAACCCTGCGCGAAGAAGAGGTCCTCTGTATTGGCGGCGTAGATATGCGGCACGCCCCAGCGGTCTCGCAAGATCTCGACGGGCTGGCGCACACTCGTCATGTGGCCGGCACAGAGGGGCAGTGCGAGGAGAAAAACGATGAGACGGCGTGATTGGAATGGCATCGTGGTCTAAACGCCGAGTGACCAGTTAACGATCACCGGTACAATCGAGCTTAACAGCTCAGCCTGCCGGCACTTCAGGCTGGATATAAAGGTTCCGCTGTTCCGTCATCGAGGTGGCGACAAAATCAATAGAGCAAATGGAAATCGCGGCTCGACGCGGTTGCCGCCGCATATCAGTGGTCAGTTCCGCAGATAACGCTTCACCACCGTGCGCGGGGCAAGGCATTCTTGAATCTGTGCCGTCCCGACCGTATCTGTCTCGGAAAGGCGCCCTTTCAAACGAATCCTAGTTGGCTAGTCCAGCTCATTCATGCCTTCCAAATACCGATTTCGCAAGACGTTGCCAATCCAGAAACCGGCAACGCGAATCATGTTCATCCAGAACGGGCTGGCATCTTAGGATGAGGCCCCGCTCCTTGGCTTCGGCGAGTACTCCGAGAAGGCCGGTTACTTCTAGACCGCGGTCGATCGCGATGCGGCGGCCACGTTTTTCGTCGACGAGGAAAAGCTCGGCGTTCAATTCCTCGGCAACGACGATGGCTTCGGCCTCACCGGGATCGAGTTGTTCGCGGAGTGCTGCAACATCGTTTTGGTCTTGGGCTGCGACGACACTCGTCCAGGACGGATCAAGCTGGAATCCGTTCCTGGAAACCTCGCCCTGCAGGGTCGGAGGCACCACGATCTTCGAATAGAGATCACGCAAAAGGCAAAGCTTGTCCACTGCGTCCAAGTTGAGAATTGGGGAAGTGTCGGAAACGACGATCAAGGACCGGGCAGCCTTTTCGCCCGCTGGAGATCCTGCTCCATTGCATCAATGCCGTAGTGAAGCGGAATCTGCCGGCTCGCAAGAATATGCTGAAAGTCAAGTTGTGGCAGTCCCGCGAGAAGCGCTGCCTGGCCGAGGGTGAGACGTTCCTGCTGGAATAGCGCCAAGGCGAGTTCCGTCTTCAACTCGGACTCCGTCATTTTCGTTGATTGGAGAAGGTCATCTGGTAGCGTTACGGGCATGGCGGTACCCGATTTGATTCTATTCCCTTTCGCGTCCGATTGCGAACCCTGTCGCGGTACTCGGAGCGCCTAGCGCGTGTTGCTGCGAACAACCAGTTGATCAATCGCAGGCACAATCGAAATCAGCAGTTCCGCTCAAGACTGACGACAAAGCCGCGCTGTTCCGTCACCCCAGTGTCTGGAGCTCTCTTGCCAGCACAACGCCAGCGGCCCACAATAGAGGTTGATCCTCCTACGCCTGATTTCCTGGCCATACCTTCGTAAGCACCTCCTGCGGTCGCTGCTCACTGTCACGGGAATCATCCTGGGCGTTGCCGTGTTCGTGGGGATGCACACGGCCAACCAGTCCGTGCTTTATGCTTTACACCAGACCATCGACCGGATTGCCGGCGCCACGCAGTTGCAGATCTCATCGGGCGAGACTGGCTTTGATGAGAAGGTGCTGGAGCGTGTGCAGGCCGTGCCCGGGGTGAAAGTGGCAGTACCCGTAATCGAGGCTGTGGTGAGTACCGGGTTGCCGGGCCAAGGCAGTCTCTTGATCTTGGGCGTGGACATGACCGGGGACCGCGGTATCCGCGATTACGATGTGATCGAAGATCCGCTCGTGTTTCTGGCCCAGCCTGATTCGCTTCTGGTGACCGCCTCATTCGCTGCGCAGAACCATCTCGGCATCGACAGCCAGGTGCCGATGAGCACCATGGAAGGCCCCAAGCTCTTCACCATCCGGGGCATTATGAAGTCCAGCGGTCTCACCAGTGCCTTTGGGGGCAACCTCGCGGTGATGGACATCTACGCCGCCCAGAAAATCTTCGGGCGCGTCCGCAAGTTCGACCGCATTGATCTCTCAGTTCAGCAAGGCAGCCGGGTCCAAGATGTGCAAGAACAGCTTCGGCGCACGCTCGGGCCAGGCTTTGAGATACAGGCGCCGTCTGCGCGCGGGCAGCAGTTTGAGGCGATGGCCCGGATCTATTCGCTGGCCGCTGACATCACCAGTTCGTTCGCGCTATTCATCGGGATGTTC
>JBBSHP010000786.1:0-3233 GCA_038232555.1 Bryobacterales bacterium | reverse complement strand
GCGGCTGACTGCCTTCTGCACTTCCGCCAGCACGCGCGCCGGCCATACACGGGATCGGTCTGAAGGCCCGCGTGCTGTTCGAAAACGTCGCTCCGCCATAGCGGGTAGCCTCGCGACCATACGTCTACAAACACAGCGTTCAAGTTCGCGTTCTTTACTTCATCCAACATGATCCCAATGGATTCGCGCGATGCCAGCGGTGCGCGATCGATCCAAACTCCCCGGAGTTCCGGTGGAGCACCTCGCAGCATCAGGGAGGCCGCCAGCGACAGCAACAAGTATTGAATTCTCCCGGATCGGATCATGGCCACTGCTCAATTCTATCGCGGGGCGCGTTGTGCTCGGATGATGGGCAAACCTTCCACTTCTCGGTTGTGGAAGGATCATCAGACGGTCCGGGCGTACATGACGAGAAGCGCGTTTCTTAGGACCTACCGATCCCGAGTCGGCTCCGGTTGGCCAAAGATGACTTCGGGATAGACCCGTCACGCGCCCGATCATCCTGCGCGATTCTTAGATGGTGGAGGAACACGGCGTCAAGCACGACGTCCCAGTTCAACTCCCGAAAGCCCTGTATAATCAACCGATGCAAGACACTCTTCTGGTTGCGTCCGTGACAGCTGTTCGATTCATTGCCCTTGGGCGCTAATTCTCGTCGGAACTGGTGCAGATGTCCTCGCGGAAAGTGGGATTACGCTCTCGTACCTGGGCACTGCAGGGTGGGAGATCTCCGATGGCAGGACCGTGCTTCTCATCGATCCGTACATCTCTCGCCTGAAACATACCACGCCTAATGATGCGATGCTGGAAGAGGATTCTCGACCGACTTTCACCCGCGGAGACTTTGTCAAAAGCGAGAAACAGTCATTGATGCCCACATTAAACGCGCCGACTACATCCTGATCACCCACACACATTTGGATCACGCGATGGACATGCCGTCCATCGCGAAAAAGACAGGCGCAACCGTAATCGGGACAGAAAATACCGCAAATTTTGCGCGGGTCAGCGGGGTTCCGAACGCGCAGTTGATGACCGTTAAAGGCGGCGAGGATTACCAGTTCGGCTCGTTCTTTTTGCGAGTCCATTCCGAGCTAGCACGGTGTGTTGCGCCGTGCGCCCAATCGCTCGTTTGCGGTCGGCCCCCGGGGTCCGGCGCTTTTCCCGGCCGACGCCAAACCGCCTTTTCGTTTGGGCGAACTCCTCGTTGAAGGTGGAACGCTGGCTTACTTGGTGCGAATTGGTAGCCGTCAGGTATTGGCTCTTGGTTCGATGAACTACATTGAACGCGAGGTTGATGGCCTGCGGCCGGATGTTGCACTTATCGGTCCGATGCCGGAGAGGCGTGAAATCTATGACTACACGGCCCGGTTGCTCCGGGTGCTGGGGCACCCGCGCCTTGGTGCTCCCTACTCATTGGGACCGATTCAACGTAACATATGATGTCTCGCAAGAACCGGCGGTTGAACGACTGCAATGTTCATGCCGCGGTCAAAACCGTCTCACCCAACCGCCAGGTGATCGTGCCTGAGTATTTCCGCCCGATTCAAATCGACAGGCTAGAACGGTAGGGTGCAAGCGGTTGAATGTTGAACTCTGTTTTGGGCTCGACCTCTCCGTTGCCGTTGGTCGGCTGTCCGGACAGACCCAGCAGTGTGCTGGGATTGGACTGGAAACGGTAATCCGGACAGCATTCCGAGTGCGCCGGATTCCACCTGCAAAGTCGGCATCGCGGAAGCCCATCGGCATTTCCACGCCCCGCCAATCCCGCCCGGATCACGAGCAATCCGGAAGTCGACAATGGAGCTGATCTACGGCTTCAACTTCCTGTTTGCCGACCATGCGGGAGTTATCCGGCATTTGGCCTGCCCCGTGCTCGTTTGACAACCGCAGTGAGCGAGTCGCGGCCTACTTTGGCGCTTGCCAGTTCATCAGCAGCGTAATCGGCGGAGTGGCGGCGTCGTTGAGATCCACCGTAGCCAAAAATCGGCCATCGCGCGCCTCATGGTAGGGCTGGCGGGCGATGGCGCGGACAAAGTTTGCAGTAAACAGCTCCACAGGCTGACCGGGGAGGATCGACCCGCCTTGGGCGCTGATCGCCGCCGCCATCAGTTGATTGCCCGGCGCGATGTAGTACAGCTCCTTGCCATCCGCCCGCCAGCGCGGGAACGAGCCTCCGCCCGCCGAAATCTGCCACACACCGCCCGGCCCCGGAAAGGGTCGTACATAGATCTCGAAGCGCCCCAAATCGTTAGATTGGTACGCCACCCACTTCCCGTCCGGTGAAAACATTCCGTGCTGCTCATTGAAGGGCGTGCTCAGAAAAGGGTAGGGCTTCCCGTTGCGCTCCGCCAAGACCGGGAGGACCATCAGGTCGCCTCCGTTGAGGCTGCTCCGGTAAAGAAGGAAGCGGCCGTCGGGCGACCAACTGTTAGGGAATTTTCCATCCACCGAGGCCAGCAGCACCTGTTCCGGCCCGGAGCCATCCGCTGGTTTTAGGTACAGGTCGAAGGTCCCTTTTCTATTGGACGCAAACACCACGCGCTTGCCATCGGGCGACCAGACTGCGTAAACGTCATCGGCGGGATCGAAGGTGAAGCGGGTGGAGCGGGTACTGTCGGCGAGCCAGATGTCCCGCGCGCCAACAGCGCCGCGAGCCACCGCAACGCGCTGGCCATCAGGCGAAAGTTCCGGACCATACAGACCGGAAGCGTCGGGCGCTCCCAGCGTTCCGGTGCGCTCACCCGCGCGATTGAACCAGACCAGTTGCCGGCTGCCTCCGGTTCCGGTTCGCCAGGCAACCAGACCGGAACGGGAGACCGAGAAGGCACCAGCGCTATACACATCACTCCCCACCGACTGAGCCAGAAACCGGGTTGCCGGAGAGTTGGCCCCGGCCGGCATCGAAGCGTCTGGCTACTAACGTATTCTGCTGTAAGAAAGTAAGCCAGCCGGAAATACTGCCGCCAACACCGCCGGAAATCAAGTAATCACCCGGCGAATCGGCCGCGGTCAGCAGCCGCGGCTCCGAGGCTCCGATCTCCAGATTTCCCAGGTAAATGCCCCTCCCACTGCCCAGCACATAAAACAGGAAGTGCTTGCCGTCAGGCAGGAAGCGCGGATGGCGGTGCGAAGTCTGTCCCGCACCCAAACGGGTAACTGGAGTGGGCTGGCCCCCAGTGGCGGGCACACGGACTAGGCGAGTCTCGAAAGTGGGGGAGAACAGAATCGTT
>JBBSHP010000785.1:0-3235 GCA_038232555.1 Bryobacterales bacterium | reverse complement strand
TAAATGGAAATGTTATTTGCTAACAGCCCCTTAGCAACGACATTCACAAGAATCTCGATTGATGATTTTCATCTGATCGGCACGCCTTACTCAGGCTGTCACCGGCTGTTCGATTTTTGCGGTGCGACGGATTTTAATCTTAACCTCGATACGTGCACCAAGCCGGTTGATGATGGACATAAGGCGATCGACAGTGAACCGCCCGAGTTCCGCATTGCGGATGCGGGAGAAATCTGCCGCCGCAATGCCGGTACGGTCATGAGCGGCGCGTACTGTCAGGCGTTCCCGGTCGAGCGCCCTTATGATTTCGGTGGCCAGGATGGCCTTGAACTGTTCAGCATCGGCATTTTCATGCCCGAGGTCGCGGAACACATTGCCGCTGCCTCGCACTAGTTCCAGTTTTTGGCCTTTCATCGCAACATCTCCCTCAGTCTCTTCAGACGATCCTCTAGCACGTCGATCTCGCGTTTAGGCGTCTTGATGCCCTACGTCGATTCTTCTGGAACGCGTGCACGACCCAGATTTCCTCGGCTAGCTGCACCGCATAAATTACTCGGAACGCATCGCCCTTGAACGGTAGGGCAATCTCGAACACGCCCGACCCCATGCCATACATGGGCTTTGCAGTGTCGGCTTTGCGCCTTCGGCCGCAATTGTCAAGGCGGCAAGACAGATTGACCTGGCCCCTTCCGGGAATGTCTCGAATTCCTTTAAGGCTGTCTTAATCCATGAAATAGGCCTTGTTTGCCGGAGCATTGCCGGCCGCTAGTTTATACCACTCACAGAGGCATGTTGTCATATTAGACAACGCCTGTCAACACCGCTGCTTAAGGGGATCAAAACGTCAGCGCTGGAGAGAGCTGCAGCTACTCGGTAAGAGCGAGAATAGGGGCGAGCGGAAATCGCAGTCTGTGCCTCGTGAGCAACGGTGCAGATTGCGGAAATACACCGCATTTCAGCCTCATGTTCGGAATACGCGGGTTGGGTCGTCTAATCTGACCGCTGCCATTCGCTCCAGGCGATCCACTCTACGCCGCCGGCCATGCGCTCGGTTGTCTCCAAGCCACTACAGAACGGACTGAACAGCCGCTTCCAACTCTTCCAAACTCATCTTTCCCGGATGAAATAGCCGCACAATACCATGCCGGTCAATGAGCACAATCGTTGGCGTCGTGCTAGCGCCATAAGTTTTGAGCGTGTCCTCGCTCACAGGCGCAGTCATGTCGCTTAGATCCGCATAATATTTGCGACGGACCTCATCGATGTACTTCAGTTCCTGGTCCGGACCTGCCTCTACTCCTCCCGCCACGTAACCATAGCGCTGCGTCGGCCCGATCAGAACCAGCCCTTTGGCCGCGTATCGACTCTTGATCTGCGACAGCTCGCGACGTTGCAGTTTGCAGTCGCCGCACCAGTGCGCCCAGAAAAACAGCAACACCGGCTTGCCCTTCAGCGCGGCAAGCGGCACCGGCTTGGGTCCAACATAGACGTGTTCGTCCAGGGCCGGAGCTGGTTTCCCGACCAGGTCGATCAGGTTGATGTTTTTTTGTATGCGGGTCCGGATCGAAGTGGCCTTGTACTGAGCCAGTTCCTTGCGAAGAAATGCAAGAGCTTCCCCCCGCTCGCCACGCTGGTTCATCACTTGCGCCTTGACTTCGATGGCGGCTCCCAAGGCGATAGGAAGGCGAGGTTCCGCATCCAAAGGACGCGTTTTCAATTGCTGGACGGCCTGGTCGAGCGTCTGGCTCGCATACTTATCGGCTTGGTCCAATTGTTTCGCGGCGAGCGCCTCGCGCGCCTGCCAGGACAGCGCCTCCAGCGTCTCCGGGGTGATACCTGCTGCTTGCGAGAGAGTTGATGCCATCAGGAATAAGAGGAAAAACCGCATGCTACATCGATGCCAGAGTTCGACCGCCATCCACCACAATGGTCTGCCCCGTCAAGTAGGAACCTTGCTCACTGGCGAGCAACAGAACCACTTCGGCAATCTCCTGGGGCTGTCCTAGATGTTTAATCGGCTGGATCTTCATGGCCTGGGCCCACTTGCTTTCGTCCTTCCAGTAATATTCGCTCAACACGGTCTGAATCAGTCCGGGCGCGATGGCATTCACCCGAACGCCTTTCGGTCCGAGTTCCACCGCGTAGGATTGCGTCATCATGATCAGGGCAGCTTTGGTCATGCTGTATAGCAAGCCATGAAACTGGGGCCGGAGTCCGGCGATTGACGCTATATTGATGATCGAGCCCGACCCGCGGTCGCACATTCCCGGCGCAACCAGGCGGATCAACCGGAACGTGCTCTTGAGGTTGACCTCCACCATCTTGTCGAACTGACCGTCGTCCATTTCGATGGCGGGGCCTTGCGCAATGTTGGTGGCGGCGTTGTTGACCAGGATGTCGATCTTGCCGAACTCGCGCGCGGTGGCTTCCACCATTTGCTCAATGTCTTCCTGTTTGCCGATGTGGCATACCCGCGGAACAGTGCGGCCGGACAGCCCTTTGGCACTGAACTCTGCAACCACGGGGTCCAGCCGCTCCTGTTTACGGCCGCAGATCACGGTAGTAGCGCCTTCCCGTACAAAAGTTTCGGCGATTGCTTTCCCGATTCCACGGCTCGCGCCAGTGACAATCGCAACTTTATCTTTCAGTTGATTCATAGTTAGAGATGGATTAGTTTCTTAGTGTATTCGAGGCTGGCTTCCAGGTCCTGGCGTTCCCGTTCCGCAGCAAGTTCTTTAGGCACCCCAGGCTGCTTGGGGCGAGGTTTTCCGTTCTGCACCAGTTGCGCAAACCGGGCAAACTCCCAGGCTGGCGTCTGCCGGTAGCTGTCCCAGAATTTCGGGTCGTTATAGGCGAAGATGCGCGGCTGTGTGACGATGATCTCCAGCGAGAGGGCGCGTCCGGGACACAGCTCGGCGTAACGCCGGACGTACTGGTCGATGCCGATGTTGCCCTCCCCCATGCGTACCCACTGCACCGCTGCTCCCCCGTCGGGAGCCGGCCACACCGCGGTGTCCCGCACGTGACTGGTCAGCACATAGGGATGGAGCGTTTCCAGCGTCAGATGCGGATCCTCGATAGTCCAGAGCGGATTGCCCGAATCGAGACAAACACCGACAAAATCTTTTCCCGCGGCTTCGATCAGGCTCTTCAGCTCACGCGCCTGCATGTCTCCGGCGTGGTTCTCAATCGCGATCCTGATTCCCGCGTCCAGCACGCGCGAGCGAACCGCCCG
>JBBSHP010000784.1:0-3241 GCA_038232555.1 Bryobacterales bacterium | reverse complement strand
GAGAAGAGCAGCGTGACGTTCACGTTGATGCCACTGGCAATCAACTCCTCCATCGCGGCGATGCCTTCTCCGGTGGCTGGAACCTTCACCATCAGATTCGGCCGCGCCACCTTCTCCCACAAGCGGTGTGCCTCATCCAGCGTCCCTTGCCGATGCCTGGCGTTTCCCGGCGAGACTTCCAGGCTCACATAGCCATCTCGCTTCTTCGTTTTTTCATACACAGGCAGAAGGATATCAGCGGCATCCTGAATATCGCGGACCGCCAGAGCTTCGTAGGTGCTTTGGACGCTCTGGTCGTCGGTGCAACTCATTCCGTCAAGCTGAGCCGCGTAATCGGTGCTCCCGGCGATTGCTTTTTCGAAGATAGAAGGGTTCGACGTGACGCCCTGCAAGCCATTGTCGTTGACCAAAGCTTCCAGTTCGCCGCTAGCCAGGAAGTTCCTGCGAATGTAATCCAACCAAAACGCCTGACCGAAATTTTGAAGATCAATTAGAGGGTTCATACGTAGAGTGACCGGTGCAAAGTCTACTCTACCTCAGTGCTGCAGTTCAGCTATCCACCCAATGTTCAATCGAAGCGCGCTCAGCGGCTATAATTCATGTGGCGACCGGGCTGTAAGGTCCGACCGAAGACATCTATGAAAAAGGTTGTTGTTGTACTTTCATTAGCCCTCAATCTCGTTGCGGCCCAGTCGCTGCGGTGGACAGAAGAAAAAGCCAATCGCTGGTACCAGAAGGAGCCGTGGCTGGTGGGGGCCAACTACATCCCGGCCACTGCGATTAACGAACTGGAGATGTGGCAGGCCGATACTTTCGACCCGAGCCAGATCGACAAAGAATTGGGATGGGCCGAAAGCCTCGGCATGAATACTATGCGAGTGTTTCTGCACGATCTGCTATGGCAGCAGGACGCGGCCGGGTTCAAGAAACGGATCGACGCATTCCTGCGCATTGCTGTCAAGCATAAGATCAAACCCATGTTCGTCCTGTTCGATTCGTGCTGGGATCCCCACCCGCAGCTTGGTCCACAGCGAGCTCCGAAGCCGGGAGTGCACAATTCCGGTTGGCTGCAGAGCCCGGGTGCGGATGCTTTGCAGGATCCGGCTCAATACCCTCGCCTGGAAGCGTATGTCAAGGGAGTGGTGGGGGCTTTTGCCAGCGACAAAAGGATTTTGGCGTGGGACATCTGGAACGAACCGGATAACCTGAACGCGCGCAGTTATGGATCAATCGAGCCGGCCAACAAGGTGGATCTGGTTTTGGCTCTGCTACCACAGGTTTTCGATTGGGCCCGGGCGGCCGGTGCGTCGCAGCCCTTGACCAGCGGAGTCTGGAAGGGAGATTGGTCCGCGGACGGTAAACTCACTGCCATGGAGCGAGTCCAACTCGAATCCTCCGACGTAATCTCCTTTCATAACTACGATCAACCGCAAGAGTTCGAAAAGCGTGTGCAATGGCTGCAGCGTTACGAACGGCCAATTCTTTGCACTGAGTACATGGCGCGCGGGAACAAGAGTACGTTCCAGGGGAGCTTGCCCGTCGCCAGGAAATATACAGTTGCTGCAATCAACTGGGGCTTTGTGGCAGGGAAGACACAAACGAATTTACCTTGGGATTCCTGGCAAAAGCCCTACACGGATCGTGAGCCAGAGGTCTGGTTCCACGAAATTTTCTATCCCGACGGAAGACCTTACCGGCCAGAGGAGGTCGAATTTATAAAGGAAATGACCGGACGGAAGCGGAAACATCTACCAAAGGCTGCGTGACATTTCTCTGGACCAGTTCATTTCCGAATGGCGGAAATCCTGGCCTTATTCTGTTCATCCAGCTTTTTGGCATCCTGATATCGTTTCAGCTCGGTTTGAGCCTCCTCTAACTGTCCGCGGTCTCTTAATAGC
This sequence comes from Bryobacterales bacterium, assembly GCA_038232555.1. Taxonomy (GTDB): domain Bacteria; phylum Acidobacteriota; class Terriglobia; order Bryobacterales; family Bryobacteraceae; genus JBBSHP01. Next base: position 1,343 of record JBBSHP010000784.1, on the reverse strand, counting down.
GAGCTCAGCTTGTAGTGAGCTTCGGATATCGAGGGGTCCATCTCAATGGCGCGACGCAGCACTGCTTCCGCACGGCTGGTCTGATGCTCCGCCGCAAGTGCCTGTCCCAGCGTAGAAAGGACGTGGGCTTCCGGACAACTTCTCTCCGCTTCCTCCAGGACGGCGATAGCCTGGCGATCTTTCCCTTGCTGGCGCAGGAACTTCCCGTAACTGAGAAAGGCCCAGGAGAATGGTTTACCTTGCTGCTTACTTTCCCGAATGGCGGACTGGTACAACCGGCTCGCGCCCTCACCGTGGCCAAGGTGCTCGGCGCACATTCCCAGGTACGTCATTGCGCCGAAATGTTTCGGGTCCAAGCGTAGGGTTTCGCGCAACCAGTCTGCCGCCTCGGCCATGAATTCGGCTTCGTAAAAGAGGCGTCCAAGGTAGTAGGTGGTCTGCGCGTCCCGTGGATCGAGTTTGTTCGCTCTAAGCCACGCGTGGTAGGCGGCGTCGTAGCTCCGGAGCTCCAATTCGATCTCGCCGAGAGCTTTATATGCTTCGGCGGAATTGTCGTTCAGAGTGATCGCGCTCTTCAAGGATTTCCGCGCTTCGGTAAATTGCCGCTGGAAAAACTGCGTCCGGCCTAGCCAATACCATCCGTGAGGATCCGACGGCTGATCGTCCACATACGCGCGCAGTCCCGCTGAGGCTTCCTGCCACTTCCCAAGCTTCGCAAGACATACACCCTGATAAAATGACCGCGTTGCCGAAACTTCCCCGGTCTGCTCCGAGGCCTTCCAGGCTGCGAGCGCCTGGGGACAGCGGCCCTCATGATAAGCATCTACGCCTTCTTCGAACTTAGATACCTGAGCGGTTGCAGTACTCAGCCCCAGCCAAGCGATGAAGAGAAGGAAACGCACTATTTTAGGGTGTTCAGAATGGTGCCATCCGGTGAAGCCAATTGAAGCACTATCTTGCTGGATTTCAGCGCTTCCGCATTCAACTGCGCGCCGAGAGCCCGCTCTGTTTCAGCCTCATCGTTCCTGTGCAGCCGGAACAGCAGCGTCGATAACTTGTAGTGAGCGGGACCGGATTTTGGATCTTCCTGGAGGGCGGTTTCGTAGTAGGTCTGTGCTTCCGCCAACTGACCTTTTCGCAACAGGATGTCACCAAACGCTACGTTGGCCTTGGCATGGTTGGCGTTCCGGGCGAGAACATTGCTGAGTAGCCTTCCAGCAGCATCGAGATTCCCAGCATCGAGTTCCAGCTGCGCTAATTCGTAGCGCGCATCGGCGTGGTCAGGCGCGAGCGTGAGGCAATGGCCGAGGTTCCGACGGGCTTCTGCCGTGCGATTCAGTTTG
>JBBSHP010000783.1:0-3243 GCA_038232555.1 Bryobacterales bacterium | reverse complement strand
GGTTACAGCCTAAGCGCGAGTTGACACTTCCGTCGATCATTTCAGCCACGGAACTTTACGAAGGAGTGTCAGTCTCGCTCCGGCCTGTATTCCCGGATCTGATCTATGACGGGCTGAACATGCTGGTCGCGAAACCAAAGGCTGGTAAGTCTTGGGCGACTCTTCAACTTGCTGCCCATACAGCTGGCGGCCGAAAAGTTGAAGGGCTCGAATGCGTGGATCATGGGCCCGTTTTGTACGCAGCGCTTGAGGAGCCAAAAGCTCGCACTATGGCGAGACTCCGGAAAGTTGCAGAGCCTGGCGCCTGGGCCGATCGGTTGCACTTTGTGTATGAGTTGATGCCATTGATGGGCGGCGGCGCTGAACAGCTTGCTGGACTAATCGAACAGGTGAAACCAAGACTCGTGATTCTCGATACTCTCACGGCCTTGATAAAGGGCGGAGGCGGGAAAGCCGGATCGGACGTCTTCCGCAGCCAATATGCCGAGGTGTCCCGTATCCGCAAACTTGCCGAGGACTTCAAGACAGCCATAGTGGTTGTACATCACGTTCGCAAAGGTATCTCAGACGGCGCTATTGAAGCTGTAGCGGGCACAGGAGGCATCGCCGCGGCCGTAGACACCGTGCTGCTCCTCAAGCGCAAGCCGGAAGGCGAGGCAACGCTAGAAGTCGTTGGCCGCGAAGTCGAGGAGCGTACGCTCGCGTTACGGTTTGAACAGGAACCGTTCGGTTGGCGAATCCTTGGTGACGATGCTACTCAACTACTCAATGCCGAGCGTCGGCAGGTATTGGAGGTCCTAAAAGATGACGGCGCTCTAACTCCGGCACAGATCGCAGCGGAACTGGGAAAAGGACGCCCTGCTGTTCGGCAACTTCTAAAACGTATGCGAGCCGACAACCAGGTTCAAAAACAGGGCACGAAATACCTTCCCACACATTCTGTGAGTCACAGAGTCACAGAATGAATGTGTATAAGGATACCTATAGAGCCATAAGGGGAAGCACGCCCGTAACGGCTGTGACTCAGATACAGATAGCGATTACCGTGATTCCTGTGACGCCTGTGACACGTGTGACTACGACAGAAAAAACACTTCTAAAACTATGAAAGCTTCTTTACAGAACCTTACTTTCAGATGGACCGACAAACGGGAGAAGGCAGCCGTCGACATCGCCGAAGGCCGCTTGACAGACGCTCAGATTGCGGCGAACTTGGGGATTAGCCGGCAAACACTGGCGACATGGAAGCGAGTCCCGGAGTTCCAAGCACGCCTATCTGGGATCACAGAAGCGTATCGTGCGGCCGTCCTGAGCCATGGCATTTCTTTGGTTGAAAATCGCGTTGCAGCTAAACATGACAGGTGGTTGAAAATAAAACAACTCATTTTGGCGCGTGCGAGCGATCCTGTAATGTTAGACGTACCGGGCGGTGATACGGGGCTTTTAATCCGTCAGATTAAGTCGATTGGGTTTGGAAAGGATAGCAAAATCGTGGAGGAATTTGTGAGTGATACTGCTTTGCTTCGAGCACTGAATGATTTAGAAAAAGAGGCTGCGCAGGACTTGGGCCAATGGGCGGATCGCCATGAACTCAGCGGCCCTGGTGGTGGCCCTATACCGATCGCATCGCTCGATCTGATTATCGAGGCGGCCAGAGTGAGCATGAATCGCGAACCCGTGATCGAGTCGAACGCCGAACCGGCGGCGTTGCCTTCAGGACCAGACAAAGAACCCGTTTAGAATCAACACTAAAACTAATACTCTAGAATAAGTGTTGACTTGAGCCATTGGAGACTGCATACTTAGTCATGGTCAAAGCGTTCGCGTACCTTCGAGTTTCCGGCAAAGGGCAAGTGAAAGGCGACGGCTTCCCGCGTCAACGCGCTGCGATTCAGGCTTACGCTAAAACTCACGATTTGAAGATCGTGCAGTGGTTCGAAGAGCGTGGGGTTGGTGGCGCGAAAGAATCCATGGACCGGCCTGCATTCGCCGAGATGATGACCGCGCTACACAGCAACGGCGTGCGCACCGTCATCATTGAGCGGCTGGACCGCCTTGCACGCGATCTCATGGTTCAGGAGACGGCTATCGCCAACCTCAACAAGCATGGCTTCACCCTGCTATCCGTCGAAGAGCCGGACCTCCACGCCACCGATCCATCCCGCAAGTTTATGCGGCAGATCATGGGTGGGCTTGCGGAATACGACAAATCCCAAATCGTACTCAAGCTACGCGGTGCACGGATGCGTAAGAGAGCACAGACGGGCCGCTGTGAGGGCCGCAAGTCGTTTGGGCACCGGGAGGGCGAGCAAGCCGTCATCGACCGCATGCAGGCTCTCAGGGCCTCAGGAATGGCATTCGATAAGATCGCCGCGCAACTCAATGCTGAGGGACTGAAGCCGCGAGCTGGATCCCACTGGCATGGGTTTGTGGTGAACCGCATCCTGGCAAAATAGCACGCATTCTTCACGAGATCGTTTGATAACTCGGCAGCGCCCGCGAACGCAGATATCTGCTAAAGGTATTCAACCGAATCGCATAGCTGGCTGAATAGCAGCCCATCCCCGTAACCTGACATGCGTCCCTCGCGGGTGGAAGCTGCAACTCTTCACCGGGCCCTCACGGACGCAACCACGCGCGTCCTAGCCTCAGCAAACCACCCCCAAAATCTCTGAGGATCAAAACAGCGCGCGGATACGTCCCCGCAGAATTTATATAACTGGTGGAAGGGAAGCTTGAAATTATATGGGAATTTTTTTGGGGGTAGCTTGAATGATCATCGAAGCCGTTGACACGAAGCCGTACCCGGTGTGGATGTCGCAGTATCCGGACGGAGCCTCGCAGTATTACAGGGCGGTGCTGCCCGCGCGGATGACGGGCGGGGTGGTGCAGTCGGAGCTACTAATGGGCATTGAAGGCCAGAGGCCCGCACCGGTGAAGGTGTTCGAGATTGGGGCGCTGGATGAGTTCCAAGGGCATGAGCGCATCACGGTGTCGGGCCTCGGTTCACCGACGATTATTGCCTGGCGGGATTTCGGGAACCTGAACCTGGAGGGCAATCCCACCCTGATTCCTTTTGTGAGGGCGTTAATGGCTTCAGGTGCCGACGTGCGGATCGAAACCGACGACTACCTGCTTTGCACAGAACGCGCTTTGATTGTTGCAATGAATGCCTGCCGTTCAACCGTGATTGATGCGATGGTGCGGGTCTGTTCATTAGAAGCGGCCACCAGAATCTACGAT
>JBBSHP010000782.1:0-3249 GCA_038232555.1 Bryobacterales bacterium | reverse complement strand
CCAGTGGAGGATTTGTTCGGAGAGAGTGTTCAGAGCGTTGGCGATGCGATCGGTTTCCACGTTTACGACTGCATAGTTTTGCGGCGATCCATTTCCGGACTGGACTAAAGCATTGTGCCGTTGGCGCAGATCGGGGAGGTCGCTCGAAGACAGCGGAGATCCGCGCAAAGCAGCGGCAAGGGAGTGCAGGGTCAGTTCTACGCCGTGTACAAAAGGACGGAACTGATCGCGAGCGGGAGCCGGGCGGCGGCTGGAGAGGCCGGCTTCGAGGGCCATGACGGCATGAATGAAGCGGTGCGAACTGGCGAGCATCGCGGCCAATAGGTGAATGCTCTGCTGGGCGGCGCCGGGTTCGGTGGTAACCCGATCGACTGAAGCTTCCGCATTGGAACGCGCCAGCCGGGCCTGCAAGCGCGCATGGTCTAACTGGGGGCCGGATACGCTGTCCGGTCGCAAATAGGCCTTCGCCACCACTTGAAGATAATGAAAGTAAGCGTCCAGCAGACTAGCCAGAGCTTCCGCGACCTGCGTGCGCTCCCAAGTGGGCCACGCGGCGTACGCGAACAGCGCCAGTGCCCCGGCCACGCCCGTGTTCCAGGCCCGCGCCGCAATAACAACTTGGGGATGAACGCCGCTGAGCGCGAAAAGCAGGACCACCAGGGCACTGACGGCGGCAACGAGCACGCCGTAGTTGGTGGCTCCGTAGGCGCGCAGGACGAACACCGTCAGCGCAATCAGAATCACTTCAAGCGGGGGGTGGGGCGTGATGAAGTGGAACAACGCTGTCATGAGCAGCAGGCCGACGAAGGTGCCGGCCAGCCTGAGGACACCGCGGCTGAAGGTGGAACTGAAATCCGGTTTCAGGACGATCGCTATGGTCATGGGCATCCAGTGGGAGCGCTGCCAGCCCAGCATGCCGCCCAGGAGTTCGCTGATGCCGATGGAGGCTGCCAACCGGACCGCATGCCGGAACGATGCGGAATCCAGGCTGAGGTTGGCTCGCAAAGTGGCAATGCTTCCGGCGAAGCGCAGAGTCCAGGGCTGCCGGGCTTCGCGCCTTTCGAAATCGGCGAGACCTTCGGGTGTCGTCTGATTGACCACATCCAGAGCGGCGCGAAGCTGTCCGATGAGCGCATCGATCTGAAAGCGGATGTCGTTTGCCATTTCGGAAAGGGCGGCGGCGAGGGGTGCCGGTGTGCCCGCGGGGGTCGAGGTCAGCCGTTCCGCCAAGTGGCAAAGCTGGTCGAGGTTGCTTGCGGCAGATTCTGCATGGGCGGGCTCGGGGCGGTTACTGGCCAGCAGCGACGCGGCAATAGATTCCAGCAGCCCGGAGCAGATCGCGAGAGCTTGATCGAGAAGAGTACCGCTGAGGTGGGCAGCATCTTCGCGAACCAGTCGCGCACGCATGCGAGCGATGGCGAGCAGGCTCAGTCGAATCCGTTCGGCTTGGCTCAGCAGGAAGAGATAGCGTTCGCCTGCAACGGTATGATCACGGGCCAGCGCCGCGAGGGTTTCCTGAGCCTGGGTGGTCTCCGCGCTGCCCAAGGGAGCAGCGATAGTGGCCGGTTCTGCCGCGGACCGGCCGAGCTGCCGGTAAAGTTCTATAAGAGCAAGGCGCTCCGGTTGATAGCGCCGGGCGGGCCAGAACGCAAGAGCCAGTGCGGTCTGCAGCAGCCCACCGGCGAGCGCGACCAAGCTGGTAGAAAATGCCCTGGCAGGCTGCAGAGGCTGCGCTGTAAATACGACTAATGTGACTAAACTGATCACAGCGAGATCCGCAGCCGGGGGGCCCAGCGCCACCAGCATGGCAGCTCCGAAAGCCCACAACATCGTCACCACTCCAGCCAGAAACCTGTCTTCCCCGGCAACCGCTCCGGCAAAGACACTGAATGCGACCAGCAGGCTGGCCGCCAGCATTCGCCGCGCGCGATCGCTGTAGGGGTCGTCGCCATCCGAGAAGGATACATTGAGAGCTCCGGTACAGGCGACAATGCCCACGGCGGGGGCGCCCAATGTCACACCAGCAACAAGCGGCAGAGTAACACCGAGTGCATTTCGCACACCCAAGCCGATGGTGGTCTTGCCGGCTTCAAAGCGGATAATGGTTTGCCAGAGCGCCTGAAACGTTCCGCTGCTGGTATGAATCGACATCTGAGCTCTCTTAGCTATCACAGCAGAGTGAGAGAGGGCACAGCAGAGTGAGAGAGGGCACAGCAGAGTGAGACAGGGCACAGCAGAGTGAGAGAGGGCACCGCTCGAAGGTGAATCCCTGATGCCGCGGTTTCCATCAAAAAATCGAATGCAAACCGCTACGGAAGCACCGCTCCAGATCACTTCACAGCCGGCGGGAGACGCCCATCTTTTCAGTCCTTTGACAATCCGAAACACCACGTTCCGCAACCGGATCGCGGTATCTCCGATGTGCCAGTACTCAAGTGAGGACGGATTTGCCAGCGACTGGCATTTGGTCCATCTGGGCAGCAGGGCGCTGGGAGGCGCGGGCCTGGTATTCACCGAGGCAACGGCGGTAGAGGCGCGCGGCAGAATTTCTCCGCAGGATTTAGGCATTTGGAAAGACGAGCACATTGGTCCCCTGGCGCGAGTGGTCCGATTCATTGAAGAGCATGGCGCGGTGGCTGGCACTCAATTAGCGCATGCGGGCCGGAAAGCGAGCACGCTGCGGCCTTGGGAGGGCGGAGGCGTTATCCCGGAATCGAAAGGCGGCTGGCAGACGGTAGCCCCGAGTGCGGTGCCGTTCGGACCGAGCGACACTGCTCCTACGGCGTTGAGCCGCTCGGACATCAGAGAGACTGTGACTGCTTTTGCAGCAGCCGCCAAGCGGGCGCTTACGGCAGGCTTTCGGGTAGTAGAAATTCATGCGGCGCATGGATACCTGTTGCACGAATTTTTGTCGCCGCTGAGTAATCAACGTAGCGATGAGTATGGGGGTTCTTTCGATAATCGAATCCGTCTAATCAGCGACGTAGTGGAAGCGGTACGTGGAGTCTGGCGTGAAGAGAACCCTGTGTTCGTACGGATCTCCTCGACGGATTGGGTGGAAGGTGGATGGAGTGCGGACGATTCAGTTGAGCTCGCAGCAAGATTGAAGAAATTGGGAGTTGACCTGATTGACTGCTCATCGGGCGGCAATGTACCCAAAGCGCGAATTCCATTGGGGCCGGGCTATCAAGTGCCGTTTGCCCAGCGCATTCGAAATGAAGCGAACATCCTGACGGGCGCGGTCGGCCT
>JBBSHP010000781.1:0-3253 GCA_038232555.1 Bryobacterales bacterium | reverse complement strand
CGCTTTTACACGCGCCAATATGCCGGCTTTCCGAACTTCTTTCTCGCTCATTAATGTCCTCTTCAACCGGACCTCCTTGGTCCAGTCTCTGGGGACATTTCTATCGAGGTACTAAGGGGACATTATCACTGAGGTGCAACAGGAGTGTGGCGCGAGTGTGTCAACCCAAGGTGAGCGCTCCGGCTGCGGTACAGTCAGTATGGAGCCCGCCATGAAGACCTTTTACCTTGCTGTTTTGCTCACTGGAATCATGTTGTCCGACCGTGCGATCGCCGATGACGGAAAATTCACGATCTACATGGGAGGGAAGCCGGTGGCGTCCGAGACATACACGATCCAGACGAGCGACGGGAAGATCCGGCTGGACGGCTCAGGCAAGGCTGAACTGGGGACCATGAAGGTGGACATTGAACGGTTCAACCTAGTGATGGACGACAAATATCAGCCTGTTTCCGCCAGCGCTAAAGCAACCATGGGGCAGGTCAAAATGGCTGCGGAAACCACTTTCAGCGATGGCAAGGCCAAGAATCAAATTAACAGCGGGCCGGAGCCGACCATCAAAGAAGACGATGTACACGCGGATGCGATCGTGATCAACTCCAACCTGCCGCTGTACCCGTGGAGCACGATGACGATGCGGGCGAAGTTGGACAATGCCGAGCCGCAGGAATTTCATGCGTATGTGATCGGTCAAAAGGAAGTGCCGCTCACGGTGACGTTTCAGGGCAAGGAGAGCGTGGAGTTCTCCGACAAGAAGGCCGAACTGAATCATCTGAGCGCAAGTCTTGCGATTCCGCAGGGACAGGTCACGAAGCTGGAATTCTGGGTGAACGACGAGCGTAAGATCATCAAGATGGCCGTGCCGTCGCAGGGCGTGGAGGCTTATCAGGAAGGCTGGAGCCGGAAAGCTCCGGCGGTGGCGCCGGAGCCGAAGCCAGACGCGAAACCCGATGCTCCGCCTGCCACGGAAGCGAAGCCGGACAAGAAAAAACTGTAACGTGTTGCGCATTTTCCAGATCGCTTGCTTGCGCGCGCGGCTCGGTTTAATTTGCTTTGCGGCGGGTGGGCTGGCCCAGGAGACTGCGCCCATTGGAATCCTGCGCGGGGATCTGCTCTCCTGGTCGGGGACTGCGAGAACGGGCGAACTGATTTTTCGTAACGCCGATCATCGTGTGTTCCAGTGTTCGTTCGATAGTAAGACTTACTTCGAAAGAGCGCATGAACACCTGGGAGTCGCGTCCATGCAAGCGGGGGACCGGGTGGAAGTTGTGGCCGATCACAAGGACGGGAGCGGACTGTGTTACGCGCGCACCGTTCATGTTCTGGATGGGCATCCGGCTGCTCTGACCAGCGGAGTGCGCCCCCACTTGCGCAGCGCAAGCCGCCCGACTGAGTCATTCGCGCCACGCGGGGACATGACCTTCGCAGGAGTGGTTCTACGGATCAATCCCGATGTGCTCGTTCTGCGTTTGCGCAGCCATGAACAAAGGACGGTTCATCTCAGGTCCGACACTCGCTATCTGAGTGCAGGACAATCGCTGGATCGGAGCAATCTCGAGGTCAATACGCGAGTCTTCATCCGCGCCGGGAAGAACCTGGAAGACGAGATTGAAGCGTACCAAATAGTGTGGGGCAGTATTTTGGAGCCTTGACTTTACGATGCAAAGTACTCTATGATTTAGCAGAGGAGGATCTTCGCATGCATAAGCTATGGGCGCTCGGATCACTTTTGGCACTGGCGGGGTGCAGTTCGTCAAACAATCTGTTTTTGGGACGGGTGGAGGCCAAGGTGGGTACGCATGAGGTGGTGGTGACGGACTGTTACCGGACCAGCGTGCCTCCGCCCGAAAAGCTGGAAAACACTGCGGCGGGTCAGGAAGTTTACCGCTTTATGCCGTGCCAGGACGCGGACGTGTCCATTCGCGGCGACGAACTGACGGTGAATGGCAAGGGGTATGGGCGACTGAACGCGAATGCTTCGGTGCTGGTGGATCATGGGGTGGTGTCGTTCAATTCATCGGGTTTACCGATCTCCCAATGATGCCCGAAGGGATCGACGATCCGTCCTAAGCGCCAGCCGTACTGATTGCTGACCGGCCAGATCACTTGAGCACCCGCCGCGACGGCCCGCTCGAAAGCGGCATCGGGGTTTTCCACGGTCATGACCATGCGGACAGAACCCCCGCCCAGGGACTCCGGGCTAAAGTTCTGGTGCTCTGGAGACTCGTCAGCGACCCAGAACTCGGCTTCCTCCACGCACAACCTGGCAACGACGGCGCCACTTTGGTCGTCAACGCGGAACAGTTCAGCAGCTCCGAAGGCCGCTTTGTAGAATTCGATGGCTCTCTTCCCATTGCGAACCGACAGCATGGAGGCGATTGCGGTCTTGTCCATAGCATCTCAAGTTTACGCGCCCGTAGAATAAAAAGGTGTCCCATCGCCTCACTCTTCGCGAGATGGCGGAGCAGGTTCGTGTCCGCAAGATCTCGCCAGTCGAGTTGGTAGAGGCGCACCTGAAGCAGATTGAGAAGCACAATCCCCAGGTGAATGCGTTTGTGCGCATCTTTCACGATGAGGCTCTCGTGGCGGCCCGCGCAGCTGAGCAGGCACTGATGGGCGGGAATGACTTGGGACCACTGCACGGCGTGCCGGTGACGATCAAGGACAGCTTCGACATGGCCGGAATTCCGACCACGTGCGGCAGCCGGTTCTTCGAGAATCTTCGGGCGGCTCACGATGCGACAGCAGTGGTGCGGTTTAAGAAAGCTGGCGCGATTGCGATCGGTAAGACCAACTGCCCGGAGTTTCTGGCCAATTATGAAACGGACAATTTCATTGTCGGCAGAAGCAATAACCCGTGGGATCTGAACCGCACGCCGGGCGGCTCCAGCGGCGGTGAATCGGCTGCGATTGCTTCGTTCTGCTCGGCGGGAGGAATCGGAAGCGACGGGGGCGGGTCCGTACGCGTGCCGGCTCATTTTTGCGGAATTGCGGGGCTGAAGCCTACGCCGGGGCGCGTTTCAGCGGCGGGTCACATGCCGGAAATCTGTCATCCGGGAGGGCTGCTCGGGGTAGCGGGGCCGATGGCACGCAATGCGGCCGACGTGCAATTGCTGTTTGAAGTGCTCGCCGGCTACGACGATCAGGATCCATTTTCGGCGCCGGTGCCGCTCCGCGAGCCGGACCTGCACGGCCTACGGATCGGATTCATGGAGCAGTTTTACTCGGTTCCAGTGCAGCCCGCCATCTCGCG
>JBBSHP010000780.1:0-3259 GCA_038232555.1 Bryobacterales bacterium | reverse complement strand
TTCGGTAGCGAATATTGGAACTGATAATTCGGGCTGCCGGTCCAGCTTCCCGGAACGCCCTGACGCGCAACCGACGCCGCAATGTTCGGATTGGGAAAGAGCGCGAGTAGTTTCTGACCGACCGGGTCGATACAACTCGATTTGATGATATTGCCTGAAACGCACCCCGCCTGGCCGGCCACTTTGGGATCGGTTAAGGTCTGGGCCAATTCAGTGAAGTTGCCCTGCTTCATGAACGGCGTGGGCACTGTCGAAGCAGTGGACGTGGCCTTGCGGCTAGTGAACTCCTGAAAATCGCCGAAGACGAAAGTCTTGTTTTTGATCACCGGGCCGCCGATGGTCGCGCCGTATTGATTCTGGCTAAATCGCCCTCGCGGAGTTCCGCGCGAGTTATTGAAAAAGGAGTTAGCGTCCAGCTTGCTGTTGCGCAAAAATTCCCACAGATCGCCATGAAATGCATTGGTCCCGGATTTGATGGTGGCGTTGATCACGGCGCCCGCGGAGGTTCCAAACTCCGCCGAGTAAGTACGGGTCTGGACGCGAAACTCTTGGAGCGCATCGGGCGGAGGCTGCACGGCTTGCACGGAGCCTTCCTGCAAATTCGTAGAACCGGAGTTGTTGTCCACGCCGTCGAGCGAGAAATAGTTCTGAACCTCCAGGTTCCCGTTCGAGCTGAAGCGGTCCGGCGCCTGGTTATTGGTGTTCGTAAGATTCTTCTGAATGCCGGCTTCGAGCAGTACCAGATCCGAGTAGCGCCGCCCGTTCAGCGGCAAATCTACAATCTGCTGCTGCTGCATCACTCCGCCCACATCGGCGGTCTGCGTCTCAAGCAGGGGCGTGGTGCCTTGTACCTCCAACACTTGCGAGACGTCGCCCACGCGCAAGGTAAAATCGACCGCGGGCCGCGATTGCACATTGAGCGGAACCGAGTTGTTCACTTGGGTACCAAAGCCAGCCGCGGTGGCTTTCACGGAGTAGGTGCCCGGTAGGAGCGCGGTGAACTGATATTCACCAGAGTCGTTTGTCGTTGTGGTTTGTGAAACGCCCGTCGCCGGGTTGGTCGCGGTGACGGTTGCATTCGGAATGGCAGCTCCGCTTGCGTCACGCACTGTTCCGACGATTGCGCCGGTATCGATCTGCGCAAAGGCAATTGGGCCGGTCATGAAAAGCAGGGACATCGCTATAGAACGAAGTAAGTTTGCGGGCATTGGACACCTTCCTACGAAAGTTTGAGAACGAACCGATTGTGCATATTCTACCGCACTCAAAGCGCCGCAAGTTACCCTTTCTCCGTCACCGTGATGTACCGGTCGATGGGCAGACCGGTAATATGCTGCGTTTTGACACTCGGGCCGGACCACCGTATCTCAATCCAATCGACCTTGCCCGCCGAGCCCACTCCGAGCACTTCGCGTGGATCGTGCGACGAGAGGTAGCTCCCGCCATTGTTCTTGAGCCGTGAGCGCGTGACTCCGCCCGCGGACCACGTGATCTTCGCCCCAATCGCGTCCCGATTGCACGTTGTACCTTGCAGCTTCAGCCCCAGCCAGTGGTTCCCTTGCCCCGCGTTGTGCCCCGCGTTGTTGCGCAGCAGCACGGGCGCGCCACCGTTGATGCCTATCAATACGTCCATTCGTCCATCGTTATTGAAGTCCCCGATGGCCAGACCTCGCGCCGCGAAATGTTTTTCAAAGGCCGGGCCTGCCGCCGCGCTCACGTTGCGGAATTTCCCGTTTTCCTGGTGAAACAAAATCAGGGGCTCCTGGTACGTTACCTGCTGTGAGTAGTTGCCGATCATGTCGTCCGGATGACCGTTGCCGAGTATCAGGTCTACGCTTCCATCATTGTCGTAATCGAAGAACTTGAGACCCCAACCGCTCAACAGGCGCGTCGCCTGAGCAATGCCCTGCTTGTGGGCCACATCGCTGAAGCTTTCATTCTTGTTGTTCTTGTACAGCGAGAACATCTCCTGATCGACATTGGCGACAAACAGATCCTGCCAGCCGTCATTATCGACATCGGCCGCGTCCACGCCCATCCCGGACCGGGCCTGCCCGTTGTCGCTGAAACCCACTTCTGAGGCGAGGGCCATCTCTTCCCATTTGGTTTTGCCCTTTGCGTCGGGGCCGCGGTTTACGAACAGAAAATTCTGAACCGTGTCATTGGCGACAAAGAGATCCATGCGCCCGTCGTTGTTGATGTCAGTCGCAACCACGCCTAGCGCTTTGCCTTGCGCTTTTTCGATGTCCGTGCCACGGCCGACCTCAGTAAAAGTGCCATCGCCGTTATTGTGGAACAGCAGGCTCGAAGTGCCTTTAAACACACGGGGGATGCAATAAAAGTGCCGGCCTAGCTTGTTGTCGCCGCAGGAGAAGTGGTTTGTGTTCCCGTAATCGACAAAGCTACAGATGAACAAATCCAGGCGGCCATCGTTGTCGAAGTCGAACCAGACGGCGCTGGTAGTCCAATGACCATCGAAGGTTTTCGCGCCCAGTCCGGCGCTGTCGGTGACGTCTTTGAATGTGCCATCGCCATTGTTGCGGTAAAGAACCGGCCGGCCGTAAGCTGTGACGAACAGATCCGGAAAGCCGTCATTATCGTAATCGCCTACAGCAACCCCCATACCGAACGAAGCGCCCCCCACCCCGGCCTTTCCGGTTACGTCCGTAAACGTTCCGTCACGATTGTTCTTGTAGAGTGCGTTGCGGACGGGCTTGGTGGGTTTCCAGAAATCCGATGGGCCGCTATTCACCAGAAAGATGTCCATCCAGCCGTCATTGTCATAATCCAGAAAGGCGCAGCCCGGACCCATGGTCTCCGGCAAGTAACGCTGGTCGGAAATGGCATTCTCATGAGTCCACGTGATACCGCTTTTCTCGGGAGCGATCTCTTCAAATAGAGCCGCGTCACCCTGGGTGTCGGCGCGAAGAAAGCCCAGACCCGCCGCGCCCGACATAAAAAGCTGTCTACGTGTCTGTTTCACGAAAAATATCCTCCCGCTGACCCGGCTCACGACGGATTTGGGAGCTGTAGGGGCCTTCCCGGAAGCTGAGTTCAGGGTGTTTCTTCAGGATGTCGCACGCGACGACAGGCTGGAGTGCATTGGTCATCGCGGTACTGCCGAAGTGTGCAGCTTCCTGACCGGTGGCATTGCTTGCAAGTCTCGCTTCCGGCGGCCCACAGGCGAACAGCACAATCCAAACACGAGCCGAAAACCAGCGGATAGCTGTCTCCTTTTCTACGCGAAATTATACTATAA